>CALEXX010000004.1 GCA_937925095.1 uncultured Leptotrichia sp. | reverse complement strand
AATATATGTTATTATGTGATTGTCTTTTCATAAATTCTTTTCATAATAAAGAAAAAGCATTAGAAATTATAAAAGAATTTAAAAAAATATATAAATATCCTCAGAAATTTATTGAATTATTTAATGTCTTATATGAAGATACTAAAAATATTCAAGAATTTAATAAGTTAAAAAAATATATAAAATTTTGGAAGATAAATAAAAAATTTAGTAATCAAAAAGATAAAAAAATATTAATTGTTGCAACAATGAGTGCTGGTAAATCAACTTTGATCAATGCATTAATAGGTAAAAAAATTAGTAAAGTAACAAATGAAGCTTGTACAGAAAAATTACACTATATTTATAATAAACCATTTGAAGATAACAGAATTTATGAATTTGATAATGAACTTTCTCTAAACGCAACAGAAAAAATATTATTAGAAAATAATGAAGAAAATATAAGAAATGAAATATTAGTTTCGAGTTATTTTAGAAATTTTAAGAAAAAAATATGTCTTATAGATACACCAGGAGTAAATTTTTCATTAAGAGCTAATGATAAAACAATAACAGAAGAAAAGATAAAAGAAAAAGATTATGATGTTTTATTGTATGTATTTAATGCAGAAAATATAAGTAGTAATGATAATTTCAATTGTTTGAATTATATTTTAGAAAATAAAAAAGATGATAATATTATTTTTGTAATTAATAAATTAGACAATTTCAAGAAAGGAGAAGATTCAATTGCTGAAACAATAATAAATGTAGAAAAGGAATTAACAAAAATTGGTTTTAAAAATCCTATAATTTGTCCAGTATCTGCACATGCAGGTTATTTAGCTAAACAAAAAATATTTAATGAAATACAAGATGAAGATACTCTCGAAGAGTTGGAAGAATTGGTTAGAAAATTCAAAAAAGAATATTGGAATCTATCAAAATACTATAATTATGAAAAAACTAATGATAAGATAGAAAATGATAGATATGAAATGTTATTAAAAAATTCTGGAATTAGTTTATTAGAAAATAAAATATCAAAAATGTAAGAAAATAAAATAATTATAAAAAAAGGAGAGAATATAAAATGAAAAGAGTGTATATTAAATATAATCCATATAAAGTAGAAACAGAAGTTATGTTAGAGGATAAGGAATTGAAATCTTTAGATGTAATTGATAAAAGACTTCAGGAATGGATTGAGAGTTTTCCAAAAATTTTATTTGAAGAATGCAATACTTTAGAGGAAGAGTTTGAAATTGTTTTTAAAGGAACTAATTTAGATTATGAAGATCTAGAATTTGTTATTGAAACTGCAAGAAGAGAAGGAATAGAAACAGAAAATGGAAAAGTTCTTCCAGAAAATGTAAAAATTAGTATAAAACATGAAAATGTACAAGAGTTATGTGATAAAGAAAAAGCAATTGAAGAAATATTTTATGATATTCAAAATGGTCCTTTTCAGGAATTAAATGATAAATCATTAAAACATTCTTTTGAAATGGCATTAAGTGAAAAATTCCCTGTTAATGTAATTGCGACAATGAGTGCAGGTAAATCAACTTTAATAAATGCATTACTAAGAAAAAAATTAATGCCTGCAAAACAGGAAGCATGTACTGCAATAGTAACAGAAATTACAGATAAAGACAAAGAGGTGTTTGAAGCTAAAATCTTTGACAAGAATAATAATCTTATAATAAGTAATGCTAATTTAAAATTAGAGGATATGGAAAGATTTAATTCTGATTCGAGTGTTTCAAGAATAGAAATAAATGGAGATATACCTTTTGTTACTTCAAACGATACTTCATTAGTACTTGTAGATACTCCAGGACCGAATAATTCAAGAGATGCTGAACACCAAAGAATGACAATGAGAAACTTAAATGAAACATCAAAAACTTTAATATTATATGTTTTAAATGCAACTCAACTGGGAGTAAATGATGATAGTAATTTATTGGAAATAGTTGCTAGCAGTATGAAAGTTGGAGGAAAACAATCTAAAGATAGATATATATTTGTTGTAAATAAATTAGACAATTTTAGAAAAGATGAGGATAGTGTTGAAAATTCTATAGAAAAAGTTAAAAAATATCTAGAAGATAAAGGAATAAAAAATCCTAATGTATATCCAGCCTCAGCTTTAACAGCACTAGATATAAGAACTATTTTAGAAAATCATAGAGTTGTAGGGTACACTGAAGATGAACTTGATGAACTGGATGATAATGTCAGAGATGTTATTAATAGAGTAAAAAAAATGAATAAAAATGAAGAATTTCATTTAGAAAAATATTCACCATCAACTCCTAGTATGAAAAATAAGCTTGATAAACAAATAGAAGAAGCAAAGGCGTTAATTTCTAGTGAAGATAAAAAAGAAAAATCCGAAGGAATGAAACAAGAAGCATTAATACATTCTGGAATAATTTCTATTGAAGAAGCTATAAAACTTTATGTTGAAAAATATTCTAAAACTGCTAAAATAAAAAATATTTACGAAACATTTCATTCAAAATTAGAAAGTGCAAAATCGTTTGAAAATGTAAAAAAGGATATTTTATCAAATAGAGAAAAACAAGCTGAGATAACCAAAGCTATTGATGAGATACAAAATAAATTAAAAGATGCAGAAGATGGTAAAAAATTCTTGGAAGAGGTAGAAAATCTAAATGGTAGTGAGATAAAAGAAAGTATAAGGCCTATTTTTGAAAGTGCACAAGACGAAATTCAAAAAACAATATATGGACAAGAAGGAAAAGAATTTAGAGATTATCAAATTGGGGCTAAAGTAAATGAGTTTGTAGCAAAAACTAAAAATTTAGATAATAAAGTACAAATAAAATTAGAAGAAACCGTGGAGCAAAAAATAAAAAATATGCATGATAATTTGGTTAAAAATTATAAAGATAGATTAAAATCATTATCTGAAGAGGTCAAAATTGCAAATATTGAAATAGATCCGTTGGACTTTATTTCTGGAGATATAGATTCTATGGATGTAAACTCAATATTTGAAAGTATTGCTAAAGAAAAAGAAGTTTCAACAGGAAGAACCAAAACAGTAAAAAATCATAAAAAAAGTGGTTTTTTTGGCTGGTTAAAATTCTGGGAGCCTAGTTATGTTGAAGAAGAAATTTATGAAAATATAAAATATGTTAAAGGAGAAGAATTTGCTGAAAGATATTTTAGTTCACCAATTAATCATTTTGTAAAAATTTTAGAAGAAACAGAAAAATATATAGATGAAACAATAAGAGAAATTCAAAGAAATTTTAAGAAAGAAAAAGAAAAGCTAGACAACAAATTGAATGAAAAATTAGAAGAATTAAAAGGGTATGCTAACGAAAATAATAATTTAGAAAATGTAATTAATGAAAATAACAATAAATTAGATTGGTTGGAAAATATTCAAAATAGAGTAAATGGAATTTTAGAAATATAATAAGAAGGAGTGATAAAAATGACATTAAGTTCAGAATTTTTAAAGGCAGTTAGTGAAAGAAATATTAATGGAGTAAGAACAAAAATTTATACAAGCTTTACAGTAGCACCTAAATCAAATGAAGGTGAAGAAATGGTAAAATATGCAGAAGAAAATATAGGAGATGCTATTTATAAAGAACAAGATAATCAAAAATTGGATTTAAATGCATCAAATTGGACAGAAGAGTATTATAAACAACTTTTGAAAGACTTGATGTTCAATTTTTCAAAAGAAAGAATAAATTTATTAATAAAAGTTAGAAAGTATTTATTTGATGGCAAAACAGAAAAATCATCTTTTGATAACAAAAAAAATAAAGAAAGTATTAATAAATCTTCTGTAAGATTTGAGAAAGGAACTAATAATAGAAATAATTCAATAAATTATAAACAGACAGGTATGGTTGTAGCTGGAGTTGGAGGAGCACTACTATTGGGTGGAATTGTTGCAAAATCATTTGTTATAGGTGCTGTCGGTGGTGCAGCATTGATAGCAGGAGGAATAATCCTGCTTAATGAAAAAAATTAAGGAGTAGAAAAAATGTATGAGGATAAATTACAAACAATAACTAAAAATGACTATATTCCTGAACAAAAAAATATTCAAGAAAATTTTAATAATGCCATTAAAATTGTAGATGATGTATTATTGAAAAATTATTTAGCAAAGTTAGAAAACTTAGAAGTTATACCGTTTAGTGAAAATGAAAATTTATTTGATACTATAAGATTTTTTAAAATTACAGAAATGATATATGAAAAGGATGAATATTCTATTTATAAATTTGCAAGTGTCTATAATTCATTACTTTCTATGAAATGTTCTATATTTATTATAATAGATAGTGATGGTGAAAAAACGGATTTTTATATGGGAGTTAAATCATTAAATTCAAATTTTACCATAAATTCTTTAAGAGATACTTTAAAAAATGCATTGAATGGACAATTTCCTGGTATAAAGACAGAAAATTATACAAATGATAAAATGCAAAATGTTCTAGATAAAATTAAAATAAATAATATTTCTGCTGTTTCATGTGTTGCAAATGATAAAATAGATGAAAAGAATAATATTTCGTTTGTTCAAGGATTGGAAAAATTGGCATTATCAATGCAAAATCAAAAATATACTGGAATAATAATTGCAAATGGGGTAGAACAAAAACAACTTGGAGAAATAAGAAAAAATTATGAAAATATTTATACACAATTATTACCATTTTCAAAATCTCAAGTAAATTATTCTGTAAATGAGTCAATAAATATTGCAAATGCTTTCACAACAGGAAAATCAGAAAGTAAAAATTATACTATAAGTTCATCTGAAACTCATGGAAGAACAATATCACAAAGTACATCAAAATCAGAAAGTCATACTGGAAAAAATGCTATTGGTAAAATTTCAGGTGTAACTTCAATGGCAGTAAATACAGTAGGTTTACTGTTAGCTCCTGTGACAGGAGGAGCTAGTTTGATAGGAGCTGGTGTACTTTCGATGGGAATAAATAGTCTGGGTTCAGGATTTGAAAAAACAAAGACTAAAGGAACAACTGTAACGGAGTCTGTTTCAGAAAATAGTTCTCATACTTCTGGAAGTAGTACAGGCGATACTTATGGTATAAATCAAAGTAGTACTGAAACAAAAGGAATTCAAAGAGGAAATTCTAAAAATATAACATTGAATATTGAAAATAAAAGTATTTCTAATATATTAGAAAAGTTAGATATTCAATTTGAAAGAATAAAAGAATTTGAAAGTTTAGGACTATGGGAATGTGCAGCATATTTTGTTTCTGAAAATTCATATACTTCAGAAATTGCAGCTTCTACTTATAAAGCTTTAATGAGTGGAGCAAATACTGGAGTGGAAGTTTCTGCTATAAATTCATGGAGTGACAGGGAAAAAGTTAATGAAATAAGAAAATATATAAAAAACTTTTATCATCCATTATTTTTATATGACAATATTTCACAAATTTCAATACCAGTAACCCCAACGGTTGCAATTAGTGGTAACGAACTAGCTTTACATATTGGTTTTCCAAGAAAGTCAGTTCCCGGATTTCCTGTTATAGAACATGTAGATTTTGCAAAGGAAGTTATGACATCAAATAACGAAAAAGTATTTGGAAGTATAAATTTAGGAAATATTTACAATATGGGTACAGAAACAAAAACAAAGGTTAAATTAAACAGAGAAAGCCTTGCAATGCATACATTCATTACTGGTTCTACAGGTTCTGGTAAGAGTAATACAATATATGAAATACTAGATCAATTAGATACAGTTGGAGTAAAATTTATGATAATTGAACCAGCTAAAGGGGAATATAAAAATGTTTTTGGGAATAAAAATAACGTAACTGTACTGGGAACTAATCCTAATTATAGTGAGTTATTAAAAATTAACCCATTTAAATTTCCAAAATCTGTTCATGTATTAGAACACGTGGATAGACTAATAGAAATATTTAATGTATGCTGGCCAATGTATGCGGCAATGCCTGCTGTATTAAAAGACGCAGTTTTATGTGCTTATGAAGATTGTGGATGGGATTTAGTAGAATCTGTAAATAAAATTTCAGATGAGTTATTTCCAACATTTACCGATTTAGA
The DNA here is from genome assembly GCA_937925095.1 of uncultured Leptotrichia sp. Taxonomy (GTDB): domain Bacteria; phylum Fusobacteriota; class Fusobacteriia; order Fusobacteriales; family Leptotrichiaceae; genus Leptotrichia_A. The sequence goes on along the minus strand of CALEXX010000004.1, from coordinate 100,444 downwards.
GAAAGAATTATGGACGGTCATTAAAAATTCAGCATATTCAGAGGAATTAAAAGGAAATTATATTGGTTCACTGGTAACCAGAATTAAATCTTTAACTAATGGATTAAACGGACAAATTTTTGCTTCAGATGAGATAGATAATAAATTATTATTCGATAAAAATGTTATAATTGATTTAAGCAGAATTGGTTCTTTGGAAACAAAATCACTTATTATGGGAATACTTGTAATGAGATTGAATGAATACAGAATGTCAGAAGCAACAGAAATGAATTCCAAGCTTAAACATGTTACAGTATTAGAGGAAGCTCACAATATATTAAAAAGAGTTTCAACTGAACAAAATTCAGAAAGTTCCAATGTTTCAGGAAAATCTGTAGAAATGTTATCGAATGCGATAGCTGAAATGAGAACTTATGGAGAAGGATTTATTATAGCAGATCAATCTCCTAATGCAGTTGATGTTTCAGCAATTAGAAATACAAATACAAAGATAATTATGAGATTACCTGATGAGATTGATAGAAGATTAGCCGGTAAAGCTGCAGCTTTAAAAGATGAACAGTTAGATGAAATTGCGAAATTACCTAAAGGAGTTGCTGTAGTTTATCAAAATGACTGGATAGAACCTGTATTATGTAAAATTAATAGATTTGAAGGAAAAGAAGAACAATATAACTATATTAGAGAATACACAGAAAATCCTGATGAATATAAATTAAAACAGGAAATATTGAAATTGTTATTAAAAACTAGAGTTAATCGAGAAATTTTACCTGATATTGAATATATAGATAGAACTTTAGTTAATTCTAAATTATCAACAATACAAAAAGTAGAAATTTTAGAACAATTAGATGAATATAGAAAAACTAACAAGTTAAAAATATGGGAAACAAATAAGTTTAAAAAATTGTCTAAAATAGTTACTGATTTAATAATTGATAAAAATAATCTAAAAAGACTAGTTGATTCAAAAAATAATTTTGAAGAATTACATACGGGATTAATAAATTTAATTGAAAACAATGTAAAAATTGAAGATATTGAACTAAAATTAGCTATTGCACAAAGTCTGATGAAAGAATATTCTTCAGAAGGTGAGGATGCTCTTGAAATTTATTCTGTGTGGAGAAAATTTGTTGTTACAGGAGGTAATGTAGAATGATAGAATCTATGGCACTAAAATTATCAGAAGCAGAGATTGGAAAATCTCCTTTGTCAGAGATTGCAAAATCTATAGAAAATAAAAATATGAATGTAAACAAATTGGATGAATCTGTGGTTAAAGAGATTTCAAAAGGATGTCCAATTGAGGGAAATGGTGGAAATTGGGATGGAGAAAGAGGAAATTCAAATTGGATATTAGATAAAGAATATGTTCCTCAAAAATATAATCCAGATGGAATGACTTTTGGAGAAATATTAGATAAATTTAATATTGAAAATCCAAAAATTCTCTTTAAAAAAGGGTATCCTGATTTTAGTGGAATATCTAAAGGAGAAGTTCAAATTGATGAATTTACTTCTTCAAGAGCAGATAATTTTACTCAAGCAGATGAAAAATTATCAAAGCAATGGCAAATATCTCCGGAAGACGTGGCAACATGGAGAAAAGAGAATAGATATACTTGGCATGAATGTGAAGATTGTAAAACAATGCAACTTGTACCATCAGAGATTCATGGAAATGTAAATCATTTTGGTGGTGTTTCAATTGCAAAATCAAGGGAGGTATAAAAATGAATAGAAAAATAAATGATAGTATTTTTGGTGAAATGGAATATAAGTTTGGATGGTTTAAAAGAGAAATTTTAAATTTATGGGCAAATGAATATGAAATTATAATAAAAGCACTTGCATATAATGAGAATAATATAACCGAAGCTCAAAGAAATTCATATTCAAAATTAAAAGATAATATAAACGAAATTTCAAATAAGTCTTTAGAATTTGTAAAAGATTATATTGTTAAGAATTATGAAAAAGAAATTGAAACAAAAGAGGTAGTAAAATTAGTATTTCCCAAAATGATTCTATTTAAACAAAATGGAGATTTTGGTATTTTGTGTGACACATCACTAGATGAAGAAAATGGATTTGTAATAATTGTTTCACCTAGATATGAAGTTGGTATACAAGATATATTTATATGATAAATAAAAAAGGTAATTCACATAAAAAGGAGAAAAGAAAGTAAATAGAAAAAGTATTATGAAAAATTTAAATCAATTGAGATAAGCAATGAAAATATTAGGAAAGATGAGGCTAAAGCTAAAAATCTAAGAAACAAGGAAAATGATTTTTTGCTATTGCTAGAAATATTAAAAATATCATTTTTAGGTAAACATCACTTACCAAAATGGATAATAGCAACTACAACAGCGCAATGATTCATGTCGTATCAATAATTAATGGAATACCTGATATTATTCATATAGCTGGTTGGCTAGCCAATGTAGCTGTTATGATAGCTGCAATAGCTTTTTTAGGAAAAATTATTTTAGCTTACATAAAATAATTGAAATTTTTATTTTATTGACATAGAAAATATCAAATTATGATTTTTTAAATTAAAGTAAAAAAAACTCAAAAGAACATCTCATGTCCATACTCCTCTGCTATAATAAAACTATCAATAGCAGAGGAGTTTTTATATGAAAGGTAATTTATATATCATGTGAACTCCATAAATTAATAAAATAATTTTATAGGAGTGATTCAAATGATGAAAAAAGAAAATGAAAAATTAGAAGATTTTAATGAAATCATGAAACTGAAAGAAGAACTTGATACAGATATTAAAAATTTAGAAAAAGATTTAAATTATTACAGGAAGCATAAAGCTAAAATGAAGGAAAATGGTGAACTTGATGAAGAAACTAAAAGAACTTTTGAAATGATGGAAGAGCTGTTGAATTTTATTAAATCCGTTGTTTCTATGGTAGATGAAATCATGAAAACTACAGAAATAATTGAAGAGTATGATGAAGATGAGTATTTGGAAAATCCTGAATTACTAGTTAAAATGATTAGTGAGGTGTTAAGAAATAATGAATTAGTAAAAGAAATCTATTTAAAGTATAATCCGGAAGATTCAGAATTTTTTGAAGAATTCAAAAATTTACTGGATATTTAAGTATGAAGGTGATAAATTTTATCACCTCTTCTTTTTATCAAGTTGTATCACAAACATAAGAAAATAATAATATCGTAAAAATTATACTACAAAAAAATTATAAGGAGTTATAAAAATGGATAAACTAACAGGAGAAAGATTTATAGGAGATCCTTTAATAACAAAAGAGGAATTTGACAGGGAAAGAATAGCAGACAAGCATTTAATATTGAGGTCGTTGACTTTCAAATATAAAATAGGTCAACCTTTTCTGCAATATATAACATAATATTGAAAAAATATTATAAGGAAGAAAAATGGGAACATATGAGGTCTAGGCAGAAAAAAGGTTATCGGGAACTTGTGGATGAATTAAAGAAGATCACTGCAGTTAACAGGAAAAATTCTTCTAATTAGAATAAGTGAAAGAGAAAGTAGAAGTTATAGTTAAAGTTGTAAATAAAAGTTGTATAAAAGTTGTGAAATATTAAAATTTTAAAAAGAATAAAAATATGGTATAATTCCAATAATATATTTATATATTATCAATAAGGAAAAATAGGTTTGGAAATATTTACAGCACTCCAAATTTAATTTAATGAGGTAGAAACAATGTTTGAAAAATTTAAAAAAAATAAAGAAGTTATGAATATCTTAAATAAATTAAATAGCAATACCTCAACTGGATATATTGTTGGAGGTGCTGTAAGGGATATTTTATTAGGGCTGGAACCTAATGATATTGATTTTGCAACAAACAGGAATTACGAAGAAGTGAAAGAATTATTTTCTGAATTTAAATGTAACGAGACAGGAAAAGCTTTTGGAGTACTTCGTATAAAGACATCAAATGATGAATATGAGATTGCAAAATATAGACAGGATATTACTTCTGATGAAGTAGAATTTGTTAATAATATAAAAGGTGATTTATCAAGACGGGATTTTACAATAAATGCAATGGCCTGGAATGATAATGAAGGACTTGTTGATTTATTTAACGGGAAACGTGATATATATAATAAGGTGCTACGTTTTGTAGGCAATGCAGAAGAACGTATAAAGGAAGACCCCTTACGTATGTTACGTGCAGTAAGGTTTATTGCAAAAACTGGATTTACATTGGATGAGGAATCCTTTAATGCTATACAGAATAATGGTTATTTAATAAATACTATTACAAAAGAAAGAATACACGATGAGTTCACAAAACTTATGAAACTGCCTAATTATACAAAATCTATTGATGTTATGAAAGAAACAGACTTACTTTCTGAAATTATACCTGAAATTAAAGTACAGTATAACTATAATCAGAACAATCCGCATCATTCTCTTGATTTATGGACACATACAAGAAGTGTAGTTGACAGCTGTAAGAATTCTGATTATATAACACGGTTATCAGCTCTTTTTCATGATATAGGAAAACCTTCAACACAAAGTATCGATGAAATTACTGGATTTTCCCATTATTATAAGCATGAAACTGTTGGGGCTAAAATGACAGGAGATATACTGGACAGATTAAAATTCACAAATGAAGAAAAATATAATATTACAGCACTTGTTGAAAATCATATGGTATTTCATAGAAGTGAAGCTGACAAGACAATTCGTAAAATGATACATAACATTGGAAAAGATAATACACGCAGACTTGCAGAGTTGTCTTTTGCTGATGATGAAGGTAAATTCAAAAAAAATCGTCATAATGAGCTTCTACTGAAGGTTAATAGTATTATTGATACTTTTAATGTTCCAAAAGTTTCAGACCTTAAATTAAATGGATATGAGCTTAAAGAAATGGGTTATAAAGGTCTTGAGATAGGTAAAGTTAAAAAATATTTATTATCACGTATTTTGGATGAAGGCATACCAAATGAGCGTGAAAAACTTCTTGAAATTTTACATAATGATTATGAAAACAATGATATTGAGTAAAAAGATATTTTTCTGGAGGGTAATCTATAATATTTGGAGCAATAACTTTCAAACACAAAATTAATATAATTAAAGAAAAGACAGTATAAAATAAAGTAGGTTTATTGAAAAATATTATCAAAATTGAAGAAAGGACATTGAAAATATGAAAAAATTTTCAATAGGAATAATTATTCTGGCATTTATGATATCCTGTTCAAATGGAAGTAAGGAAAATGCCGGTAACATAGATAAAACAGACAAGGAAAAACAGAGTATAAGTATTGTGAAACCTGAAAACCCACAAGGTACTACCGTTGCATTGAATCCAAAAGATTTTAATGTCAAAGGAGAAGGAGAAACTGCAAATGATTTAGGTGATATTTATAACGGAACTCTTTATTATAAAGGGAATATTTTTACAGGAAAGGTTACATTTGACACATTTTACAGTAGCGGATATTTCTTTGTGAAAGACGGAAAATTAGAAGGGGAATATGAAAAAAACTACAAAAAAAGCGGAATAAAAAGAATAGATACTTATAAAAACAATAATATTTTAAGCCGTTCAGAAACAAGAGATGGAGTTACAACTGAACTTATTTTTGATGTAAATAGTAAAGTTCCAGATAAAAAAATCTCTACAGTTAATACAATTTATGAAAAAGATTCATATTTGCCAAATGTTAAAAATCGTACCGGAGAACTGGAAAAAAAGGCTAAAGATGTAAATTCATATATTTCTAACTATAAAATTATTGAGAAAAATGGAAACTTCTACAAAATTGTCTATTCTTTTTCAGATGAAGGCATTGTAGAGAGAATATTTAAACTCGATTCAAAAGCAGATAATATAGAAATTCTGGTCGAAGAAAGATTCCTGAATGGATTTGGATTAAATACAGAACCATTGGGAATGCTCGAAGTAGATCATCTTATGCGTGTTATAGGAGGAAACTATGAATAATCGGAATAATAATCATAATAATGAACAGAATCATACAAATGAACAATCTCAGCAATCTTTAAATAATGCACATGATAAGAAAAAATTCCTTCTGAAATGGAATCCTAAAATTTTATTTGGAATAGCTGTAGTAGTGCTGGGACTTTATTACGTTGGAGCAAATTACATTTTTTTGGAAAATGTAGATTTTAGCAAGGTATACACTGTTAGAGTAGAGGGAGATTCAGAAGGGGCTTTTATATCAAGAACAATAAATACTAATTATTACAGCAAACTAAAGGAAAAGAAGGATAAGAAAGCCCAAAGAAAACTGGATTTTCTAAACAGTGTAAAAATCATTCCTAAATATCATGTGGATAGACCTTTTAAAAATGGTGATACTGTAGATGTTGAATTTAAATATGACAAGAAAATGGCAAAAAAATTGAAAATCCGTATCAGAAACACAAAACTGAAAATAAAAATAGAAGGACTGCAGAAAGTAGTAAAAAATATTAATGAAGCTGAAGATTTAAAAGGATTTATAACAAAAATTTCTCAGAATACGCTTGAAAAACTTTATGACAGTCCAGCTGTTGATGCGGATTCAAAACTGATTGAATATAATCTGCTACCAAATATTTATTATAAACAGGATAATAATGGAAATTTAGTTCTTAAATATTTTATAAGCAGCAACTCTAAACATTTAATCAAGGAAAAACAGAAAACATCCCAAGGGTTCAAGTACATTAATAAAGGGAAAGCAGGAATATCTAATGTTTATGCAATGGAAGTAAAGGATCTTGTTTTAGATAAAAACAGCAATATTACTTCATACAGGGAGGATTTATTTGTGAAAACATACAGCAGTTTTGAGGAAGCGGAAGAAGCCATGAGAGAGTTGGGATACAACTTGCTGTACTAATTTATTCTGGACTTATCCTTTACAGAAAAAAATTGGGATGAAATATAGAAGATATACTGGACATTTAAACATAAAATTAATATAATTAAAGAAAAGACAGTATAAAATAAATTGGGGTTATTGAAAGATTGTTAAAAAAATAAAAGAGGGGGAAATTAACATGAAGGATGGGAAATTAAAAGAACTGATAGGAAAAGAGGTGGAAGAAATGAGGGATAAAAAGCCTTTACCGATAGGAATTGACGATTTTAAGACAATAATAGAAGAGGATTATTATTATGTTGATAAAACAAAAATGATAGAAACACTTTTAGATGATGGTGCTAAAGTAACACTTTTTACTCGTCCGAGAAGGTTTGGAAAAACACTTAATATGTCTATGCTCAACTATTTCTTTAATCTTAAAAATAAGGAAGAAAACAGAAAGCTGTTTGAAAATTTATACATTTCAAAAAGCAAATACATGAATCAGCAGGGGGAATATCCTGTAATCTATCTTAGTTTTAAAGATATAAAGGCATTAAACTGGGAAAAATGTTATTACTTGACTAGAAGGCTGATTGGTTATTTATATAATGAGTTTGAATTTTTAAGGGAAAATCTGAATAAAAAGGATTTGAGTGATTTTGACAAGGTATGGCTGGATGAAGAGGGAGCAGACTGGGAAAATTCACTGAAAAATCTTTTGAGATATCTATACGAATACTATAATAAAAAGGTAGTAGTTCTTATAGATGAATACGATACACCAATAGTTTCAGGCTATAACAACGGTTATAAGAAGGAAGTGCTTGATCTTTACCGTTCCTTATACAGTACAGTACTAAAAAGTAATATGCATCTTCAGTTCAGTGTAATGACAGGAATTTTGAGAATAGCAAAGGAAGGGATATTTTCAGGCCTTAATAATCTTAAAGTAAACAGTATATTTAGTGAGAAGTATTCAGAATATTATGGAATGACAGAAGAAGAAGTTCTGGAAGGACTGAAATATTACAACCTTGAATATGAAATAAATGATGTAAGGGACTGGTATGACGGATATCAGTTTGGAAATATAGAAGTTTATAATCCGTGGTCAATTATAAACTTTCTAGATAATGGGAAATTAAAACCCTACTGGCAGGGAACAGCAGGAAATGAAACAATAAATGAGCTTCTTGACAGGGGGAACAGAGGGCTTTTTGATGACCTTGAAAAGCTTTTCAGAAAAGAAATAGTATATAAAAAAATAAGAGATTTTACTGAATTTACAGATGATATAAATGAAATATGGGAATTATTTCTTTACAGTGGCTATCTTACAACTTCAGGTGAACAAAAAGGCAAGGAATATCCAATAAGAATACCAAACAGGGAAATAATGGAATTTTTTGAAGACAGGTTTATAGATAGATTTACAGGAAATTATCAGAAATTTTCGGATACTATAAGATATTTGAGAGCAGGAAATATTGAAAAATTTGGTGAAATACTTCAGAATGAGGTAATTTCTTCATTAAGTTACTTTGATACAGATAAGGATGAGAAATATTATAAAGTATTCCTTATAGGAATATTTGTTGCTTTAATGAATGATTATATAAGGCTTTCAGAAAGAGAAAGCGGACACGGAAGGGCAGATCTTATACTGGAACCGAAGAAAAAGGAAAATCCTGGATACATATTTGAGTTTAAAGTGGCAAACAGTGAAGAAGAACTAGAAAGCTATGCAGAAGAAGGATTTGAACAGATAAAGGAAAAGAAATACGATACAGAGCTCGTAAATCATGGAATTACAGAAATAATTTATATAGGACTCGCATTTTACAAGAAAAAACTTAAGATGAAATATGAAGATTGTATAATAATTGCTTAGAAGGAGAGCTAGTATTGATTATCAATAACAGAAAAATTTTTAAAGAAAGAAAAATGAGTATGTATAAATACTGAAGAACAAAAGATATCAGAGATTTATATTTGGAATCTTGACAATTGTCAAATTTTAATATATAATAAGACATATCAATACCTTTGCAGTACTTTAAATAGTACAGGGTTCTGGCCTATGCAAAGGTTTTTTAATTATAGGGGGGAGAAATCATGTATAGTAATGTTTATAAAGGTATACATTTAACCTTTGAAGAGCAGATAAATCTTTTTGAAGAAAGAGGAATGAAATTTAAAGATGGAAAAGATAAAGCTATAGAAAAGATAAAATTTATAAATTATTATAAAATAAAAGAATTTTCTTTACCATACATGAATGAAAATAAATTATATAAAGAAAATGTATATTTTGAAGATATCATACATCGTTTTTACTGGGATAAAAATCTGAGACTATATTTCTTGAGAATTACTGAGAAAATAGAAATATCATTAAAAACAAGCATTGCATACATTTTAGGTCGTGAGTTTGGAGCTTTTGGATATCTTGATTTTAAAAAATGGACAGATAAAAATAGATATTGCCGATATTATATATCTCACAAAGAAAATGAATTTAAAAGAAAATTTGCTCTTCTTAGTTATGAAACAGGAAGTAAGATTATTTCAGAATATAAAAAGGAATACCCTAAGGAACTCCCAATATGGTTAATCATAGATTTATTTTCTTTAGGTGACATTGTTGACCTTTATACTTTATTAAATCAGAAATTTCGAAAAGAAATAGCGAAATTACATGGATTAGAATTAGAACAGTTTGAAAGTTGGATAAAAAATATTCGTCTAGCAAGAAATCTTTCAGCTCATAATCATAATATTGTTGATATTGAATTTACAACAAAACCTAAAATTCAAATTCAAGAAATGAAAGAAAAACTTCATATATATGACCTTAAAAGTAATACTACAACTAATAAAATTGCTCTTACGGTTGTGATTATGGAATACCTGGTTTTTAAAATTAATGCTGATTTTCCAGGAGGAGCAATAAAAAAAGCTTTAAAACAATTATGTAAAGATAAAACAGATAAAGAAGCTCAAAAATTAGGATTTAAAAATTTTCAGATAATTGAAAAACTGAAAATATAAACAAAAAGACAAAAGAATTATTGAAAAGGACATTTAATGTCCATACTCCTTTGCTATAATAAGTTATCAATAGCAGAGGAGTTTTTATATTGTTCCATAAATACTATTGAAATATTAATAATGAAGTTCTAATAATTTCAAGGGAGGAAGAAAATGAAGGCAAAAGTTCAGAGAATAAGCGAGAAGGATTATGAAAAAATATTTATTATGACGGATATTCACGGAAGATACGATCTTTTTGAAAAAATATTTGGTAAAATCAACTTTACAAAAAATGATTTGCTAATTATTTTAGGAGACAGCTGTGACAGAGGAGAATATACATATGAAATGTATAGAAAATATATTGATTTACAGAATGAAGGATATAAAGTAATTCATCTTGTAGGAAATCATGAAGATACAATATTAAAATCCAGAAATGATATAACTCATAAGGCAAATTGGGTATACAACGGAGGAGAAAAAACAATATATTCTTTTTTCCATCATCAGAATAAATATGAGGAAATTATAGATTACTGGGAAGGATTTTATAAAGAAAAATGGCTTTTTGACTTTTTTGAAGAAATGCCCCACATCGTGGAAAGTGAAAATTGTATATTTGTTCATGCGGGGATAGATTTTGAAAAATCTATGGAAAATCAGGATGAAGAATACGTAGTCTGGACTAGAGATGACTGGTACATGAAAAATAATACAGGAAAAATAGTGTTTTATGGACATACTCCACAAAATGAAGTGAACAGTTATAATAACTGTTTTAATCTGGATTCAGGAGCATTCCATACAAATATTATGAACTGTTTTGAACTTAAAACAAATACATTGTATAGATTGAAAAATGACAATCTTGAAATACAGAAACTAAATATTGGAAAAGTATCGGAAAAAAAGAAAAATTTTTTCAGAATTATAAAAGATATACTGGGAAACTAAAGATAAATTTAATGTAATAAGAAAAATAATGATAAAAAGGATTTTTTATATAAGGAGGCACAAAATGACAAATGAAATCAGCAGGGAAGAATTTGATGTGGAATTTAGAAGGCTTGAAAGAGAATGGGAGGTATTAAAAAAGGAAGCAGGAATAAAGGAATACAATAAAAGAAAATTTATAACAAGAAAAAAAGAGGAAGAAATAGAAGCGGAAGAACTTGAACTGAAGGCAAGAAAAATTGTAGAAAGATGGAATGATTTAAAAAGAAAAGCGGGAATTGATATAGCATATGATATACAGTTGGAATCAAAAGCAAAGGAAAATCAGGAAATAAACAATACGACATATTCAAATGCAAGACCTTCGCATAGAAAAATACAGAAAATTATTAATATAAGTGCAATCATATCAGGAGGGCTAAGTCTTATCCATATTCCATTTATAATTATTCCTGTTATTATAGCAATACAGTTAAATATGCTTTATCAGATAAATAAAAAATATAATGTTAAGATAGGGATAAAAATATTCATTGGAAATGTAATAGCGACTGTAGGGATTTTATTATTTTTACAGACAATATCTCCCCAATTGACTAATCTTATACATTTCCCAGGAGAATATATTCTAGGAATAATTATAGCAATCGTAGTAAAATTAATAGGAACAGCACATATGGAAACTTTAAAAAATATACTAGACAATTAAAAGTAAAATTAATATAATTAGAGGGAAGGGAGAGAGGATAAAATGGATGTTATGGAATTTAAAAAACATATAGGATTCGAGGAGGAAAGTGAAATGGAAGAAAAAGGAAATGAAACAGGAACAGAATTACAAGTAGTGGAATTACTTAAGGATTCAGTTGATGCTTCAACAGGAGAAGTAACTTACAGTGAGTATGAATCAAAAAAGAATATTAATAAGGAAAAGGTAAATATTATTGTTGCTGGAAAAACAGGTGTAGGAAAAAGTTCACTTATAAACTATATTTTTGGAAAAGAAGTTGCAAAAGTTGGAGATGGCCAGCCTGTAACACAGGAAATACAGGAGTATGACTTTGAAAATGATAATATTACGCTTTTTGACACAAAAGGAATAGAAGCAAAAGATTATGAAAAAACATTGGATAATATAAAGAAATATTTGGAATTGAGACAGGATTCACCAGATGAAAATGATGATATTCATATTGCATGGCTATGTATAAGCGAAAGAGGAGACAGGGTAGAAGAAGCGGACAGGGAACTTTTAAAAATTTTAAGTGAAGCTGGAATACCTGTAATAGGAGTGTTTACTAAAAGAGAATCCAAAAGGGAATCAAGCTTTGTAAATAAAGTGGTGGAAGATAACCTTCTTCCTGAAGCAAAAGCAATTGTAAGAGTAAGAAGTATAACTGAGGAAGTGGAAATAGAAGATAACCTTGTGGAATTAAAGCCTAAAGGTGCAGAGGAACTTCTTGAGGAAACATACAAATATATGTCTGAAGGAAGAAAAAATGCAATTAAAAAGGCACAGACAGCTGTTCTGAAAGATAGAATCGAAGCAATGTCAAAAGAAGCAGATGTACTGACTAACTGGTATGCCGCAGGGGCAGCTGCAATAGGAGCAACACCATTACCATTTGCAGATTCGCTTGCATTGGCGGCATTACAGACAAAAATGGTTGTTGATATAAATACTATATATAGGGTAGATGCAGGAACACATACATTTACTGATATAGCGGCGGCATTAATAACTATTACAGGAGTGGCACAGGTTGGGAAGCTTGCGGCAGGTCTGCTGAAGGTTATTCCGGTTATAGGATGGACTGCAAATGCAGGGGTTGCTGCCGGAATTACTAAAGGAATAGGATTTGGTTATTCAGAATATTTAAAAAATAATATAAATAAGGAAACAGGAGAAATAAAACTGGATTTAGAAGACTTAAAACAGAACTTTATGGAATTTTTCAATCAGTTTAAGGACAGGATTTAAGAAAATATCGTATAGTATGCAACAGAATGAAAGGAATATATAATGAAGAAAATATTCATATCCTTCTGCAGAGGAGGAGATAATATTATAGAGCAGGTTATTAAAACCAATCTTAAGTCTGATTTTATACATGTGGAAATAATAACAGTGGAACAGGATATGGAAAATGGACTGAGAAATGACAGGGTTTATGACTTTGCTGAAAATAACGGAAAAGATGGTAAGAAAAAGTGGTTTCTTGAAGGCAGATTAAAGGAAACAAAGAGCTATGTAGATAATATAAATGAAATATTTGAACTAAAAATTCCTGAAGGAAAATTTTATGAGGTTTATAAATATATTGAAAATTACTATAAAAACTATAATTATGACAAAGCCATGAAAATCTACAAAATAGGAGACCTTGGAGTTGGAAATAAAGAATTTATAAAGGGTTCGCCTGACAGGACAACGACAATATGTTCACATTTCTGTTTTAAAGTAATAAGATTTATAGTGAGAAACTACTATAAAGATTATGATCTGTTAAATTACAGGGTAGAAGAAATTGAAAATCATTACAGGGAAAAGCTGGAATATATAACACCGGGACATTTATATAATGTGTTCAGGGAGCATACGGAATTATTTGGATAAAAAAGGAATGGAGGGAATGTCTTAAATTAAAAAAATAAGGCATTCCTTTATAAAAAAGCATTAAAGTGACTATATGAAACTTCAAACTAATATAGGAAAAATGTGAAATATAAAAAATATAGGGGAAAAGTTTATAAAATTACTTGACAAATGGCAACATATTTATTATAATTATTTGTATTATAATTTATTCAAAAGCAATATTTAGTTTTAATAATGCTTACTACATACCAATTATTGGAAAGGAGTCGATAAACAATGGCAGTACCTAAGAAAAGAACGTCCAAAGCAAAAAGAAATATGAGAAGATCGCACGATTCAATCAAAGCACCTAACATAATCGTAGAAGCTGATGGAACTGTGAGAAGACCTCATAGATTAAATTTAGATACAGGTGTATACAGAGGTAGACAAGTTTTACAACCTGCTACAGACGAAAGTACAGCTGACGCTGAATAATATATAAGCAAGATAGAGATAGTCTTGCTTTTTTTGTAGTTAAAGAAATTTTTATAAAACAAAGAATAAAAACATAAAATAATAATTGTCAATTTATGAAATATTTGTTATACTCTAAAATAATATGGCAATTAAGAAAATTAAACTTTTTATGAGCCATAATTAAAACAAAAGAAAATAATAACTGAGGTGAATAAATGAAAATAGGAGTATTGGGAACGGGTTCTTTTGCACCTGAAAAAATTCTTACAAATGATGATTTGGCAAAAATGGTTGATACAAATGATGAATGGATAAGTACAAGGACAGGAATAAAAGAAAGAAGAATAGCTTCTGCTGATGAAGCAACTTCAGATTTAGCTTATAGGGCTGCTCTGAATGCGATAGATAATGCTGGAATTGATAAAAATGAAATAGAACTGGTACTTGTGGCGACAATGACTTCTGATCACTTTACTCCGTCTACAGCGGCACTGGTACAGGACAGACTTGGAATTAAAGCTGCGGCATTTGATCTTTCGGCGGCATGTACAGGATTTATTTATGCATTTACAACAGGGTACAGCTTTATTAAAGCAGGAATATATAAAAAAGTGCTTGTAATAGGTGCAGAAACTATGTCCAGAGTTACAGACTGGACAGACAGAGGAACGTGTATCCTTTTTGGAGATGGAGCAGGGGCAGTTGTTTTAGGAGAAACAGAAACAGGAGGATTTATTTCAAGCCATCTTGTTGCCGATGGTTCAGGAGCATGTGAACTTCTTGTTCCGGCTGGAGGATCTAGAACTCCTGCAAGCCATGAAGCATTAGACAATAAAGATGTCTACTTAAAAATGAACGGAAGGGAAATTTTTAAATTTGCAGTTAAGGTATTCCCTGAAACAGTTGAAAATATACTGGAACAGGGAAATATTACAGCAGATGAAGTTGATTTATTTGTTCCTCACCAGGCAAACATAAGAATAATAGAATCTATATCAAAGAGATTTAAACAGCCATTGGATAAATTTTATGTAAATCTGCATAAATATGGAAACACTTCCGGAGCATCTGTACCTTTAGCCCTTGATGAAGCTAACAGGGAAGGAAGACTGAAAAAGGGAGATAAAGTTGTTATAGTTGGTTTCGGTGGAGGACTGACTTATGGTTCAATTTTATTTGAATGGTCAAAATAATGAAAATAGTAAAAATGGTAAAATAGTTGGAAGGAGAGATTGAAATGAATAGAAAAATTGTAGGGGGACTTTTAATAATTTTCATGAGTCTTTTTTATCTGTTTCAGAAATACATTCCTGAAAGTATACTAATGTATGTATTCAATTATCAGGTAATACTTGTATTATTAGGAATTTACTTTATATTCCAGAAAAAAAATACTCTAGGGATAGCTTTGGCAGCAACAGGACTATATCTTTATTTAGAAGAATTCTTTAAAGAATATTTTGAAATAGGATTTCCTGTAATCACATTAATAGCAGGAGTTGTAATATTAGTTCTGGGGATTACTGAAAGAAATAAGAAGAGTTTGAAAAATCAGGAACCTATTTATAAAAGTACTTATAAAGCAGATGATTCTAAAAAAACTACAGATATTGAAGATGCAGAGGAAATAAAATAATATAAAAAATCTATTGAAATGTAAAAATCTATATTTTAAATAAATAGATATACAGTTGAAAATAATGATATAATAATTACTTAAAGGAGGAAATGATGTCAAAGACTGCTTTTGTATTTCCCGGTCAGGGAACACAGTATCCTGGAATGGGGAAAAAACTGTATGATGAAGTAAATGATGAAAATAAAAAAGCAATTGATGAAATACTTGAAAATACAGGAAATTCAGAAATAAAGAGAGTTTTATTTGAAGGAACAGAAGAGGAATTGAAAAATACCCAGTATGCACAACCTGCCATTGCATTATTTTCAGTGTTTTTAACTAAACTTTTAAAAGAAAAGGGAATAAATTCTGACTATGTTGCAGGACACAGCTTAGGAGAATACAGTTCCTTATATGCGGCAGGAATACTTGGAGAAAAAGATGTAATGAAACTTATTTCCAGAAGAGGGGAAATAATGGGAACTGCTGAAATAGAAGGTAGTATGGCAGCTATTTTAGGACTTCCGGCAGAAGAAATTGAAAAAATATGTGCAGAAATTGATGGAACAGTTGAGGCAGTGAATTTTAACGAACCTAAACAGACTGTAATTGCCGGAGAAAAGGAAGCAATAGAAAAAAGCCTTGACATATTTAAGGAAAAAGGAGCAAAAAGGGCTATACCTCTTGCAGTATCAGGACCATTCCATTCATCACTGATGAAGCCTGTTGCAGAAAAATTGAAACAGGAATTTGAAAATTATGCATGGAATAATGCTGAAGTTTCTCTTGTTGCAAATACAACTGCTAATATTTTAACTTCAGTAGATGAAATAAAGGAAGAATTATACAGACAGACTTTTGGTCCGGTAAAATGGGTTGACACAATAAATAAACTGGCTGAAAATGGAGTTACAAAAATATATGAAATAGGTCCTGGAAAGGTTCTTGCAGGGCTTATAAAAAAGATAAATAAGAACATAGAAGTAATCAATATCGAAAATGTTGAAGCAATAAATACATTAGTTATTTAAAAAGAGTTGCATTTTTTCAATTCTTTTGATATAATAATTTGAAAATAATAAAATGGAGGTGGCATTATTATGCTAGAAAAAATAAAATCAATAGTAGCAGATCAATTAGGAGTAGATGAGGATCAGGTAACTGAAGATGCATCATTTATTGATGATTTAGGGGCAGATTCTTTAGATACAGTTGAATTGATAATGGCTTTTGAAGAAGAATTTGATGTGGAAATACCTGATGAAGATGCTCAAAAAATTAAAACAGTTAAAGATGTAATTGAGTATATTGAATCAAAATAATAATTAAATATTAAAAAAATATTGGGGGTTTTCCCCCATTTTTTATTGAAATAATTTGAAAAAATTAGTATAATATAACTACTTGGTTAATGTATGAAAAAAGAAAACTAAAACGAAATTGTGAGGTGTATAAATGAGAAGAGTAGTTGTTACAGGGATTGGATTGATTACTCCATTAGGGACAGGAAAAGAAAAGACTTGGAAGAATTTGTTGAATGGAGAGTGCGGTATAGATAAGATTACAGCCTTCGATACTTCAGAACATACTGTACATATCGCCGGAGAAGTTAAGGATTTTAATCCGGAAGATTATATAGAAAAGAAAGAACTTAAAAAAATGGGAAGATTTTCTCAGTTTGCTATTGCCGCGACAAAAGAAGCATTAGCAGATGCAAAATTCGAGATTACTCCTGAAAATGCTGAAAGAGTTGGTACAATAATAGGTTCTGGAATCGGTGGACTTGATATAATTGAGCAGGAAATACGTAAGCTTGTAGAAAAAGGACCAAAAAAAATTTCTCCTTTCTACATTCCAGCTGCAATATTGAATATGGCATCAGGAAATACTTCTATTTATGTAGGTTCAAAAGGACCAAATAAAACAGTAGTTACAGCATGTGCATCAGGGACAAACTCTATTGGGGATGCTTTTCAGACTATTCTGTTAAACAAGGCTGATGTAATGATAGCTGGTGGAACAGAAGCAACTGTAACTCCAAGTGGTATAGCCGGATTTGCTAACTTAAAGGCACTTTCTACAAATCCTGATCCTAAAAAGGCTTCAAGACCTTTTACTGCTGACAGGGATGGATTTGTTCTGGCTGAAGGGGCAGGAATCTTAATTTTAGAAGAACTGGAACATGCTAAAAAAAGAGGAGCAAAAATATATGCTGAAGTAGTAGGATATGGAGAAACAGGAGATGCTTACCATATGACTGCACCTTCAGATGGTGGAGAAGGAGCTGCAAGAGCTATTAAAATGGCTTTAGAGCAGGGAAATATCAAACCTGAAGAAGTTGGATACATTAATGCTCACGGAACTTCAACACCTGCAAATGATAAAAATGAAACTCAGGCAATAAAAACAGCTTTTGGAGAACATGCTTATAAAATAGGTGTAAACTCTACAAAAGGTGCAACAGGACACTTACTTGGTGGAGCAGGAGGAATCGAAGCCGCTTTCCTTGCAATGGCTATTGATGAAGGAATAATGCCACCAACAATAAATCAGGGAAATCCTGATCCTGTATGTGATTTATACTACATTCCAAATAAAGCTGAAAAAAGAGATATAGAAGTAGGACTTTCAAATTCGTTAGGATTTGGAGGACATAACGCTATTCTGGCTTTCAGAAAATATAGAGGATAGAATCTGATAAATATTACTGAATGATTCAGGATGGCTTAATAGTTTTCAATAGTTAATAATTTTATAGGGAGGGACTGTTTCAGGACAAATGAATTTCTGTTCAGAGCAGCCCTTTTCTGACTAGGAAAACATTAATTTATAAAATGGAGTTGTTTTAAATGATAAATGGAAGTAACACTGATAAACTTATGAAGAAAATAAACTACAAGTTTAAAAATGAAGAATATTTAAAAGAAGCTCTAACCCATAGATCTTATGCCAATGAAAACAGTGCATTTAAAAATTTTGATAATGAAAAACTGGAATTTTTAGGAGATGCAGTATTAAACCTGATTGCAACAGAATATATATACAGTCTTGGAAAAGGAAAGAAGGAAGGGGAACTTGCAAAATTAAAAAGTCAGATAATAAGTGAACCTGTTTTTTCATCTATTGCAAGTGATATAGAACTTGGAAATTACCTGTATCTGAGTAATGGTGAAATTTCTTCCGGAGGGAGAAAAAGAAAATCAATATTGGGGGATGCTTTTGAAGCATTGATAGGAGCTATTTTTAAGGATTCAGATTATTATACAACTAAGAATGTTGCACTAGGTTTTATTCTTGATAAGCTTGAAAAACTTGATAATATTGAAGGAACGGGAGATTACAAAACAATATTGCAGGAGGTTTTTCAAAGTAAATATAAAAAAATTCCTGAATATGAACTTACAGGTACAAAAGGTCCGGATCATAATAAAGTTTTTGAAGTTTCGGTTAAACATAATAATAAGACAATAGGACATGGAATGGGGAAAAGTAAGAAGGAAGCTGAGAAAAAAGCTGCTAAGGAAGCTCTGGACTATATAAAAGGGAAAAAATAGGGAAAATAATCTAAGTTCTTAAACTAAGTGTTTAAAATAAAGCTGGATAAGTGAAGGAAAGGATAAGTTATGGAAAAAACAGCATTATATCCGGGAAGTTTTGATCCGGTGACAAAAGGTCATATTGATATAATAAGACGTTCAGTAGCATTATTTGATAGAGTTATTATTGGAATTTTTAAAAATTCTTCTAAAAATAGAGCATGGTTTTCAGATGAGGAAAAATGTCAGATGATACAGGAAATACTTGAAAAAGAAAATATAAAGGCTGAAATAAAAGTGTTTAATGGGCTTCTGGTAGATTTCATCAAGGAAGAAAAAGTAGATATATTAGTAAGAGGACTTAGGGCATTATCAGATTATGAATATGAACTGCAGTTTACCCTGACAAATAAAACTTTGGCAAAAAGTGATTTTGAAACAATATTTTTAAGTGCCTCAAGGGAATATTTATATTTAAGTTCCAGTTTAGTGAAGGAAATAGCACAAAACAAGGGGGATTTAAAAATGTTTGTTCCAGAAAATGTTGAAAAAAGGATGATTGAAAAGGTTAGACAAATGGAAATATAATTAAAAGGAGAGGTAAATTATGGCAGCAGCTAAAGGAAGTTATGGTAAAACTAAATACATATGTTCTGAATGTGGCTATAATTCACAAAAATGGCTTGGAAAATGTCCAAATTGTGACTCGTGGGGGACTTTTGAAGAAGAGGTGGATATAAAGAGAACACTGAAAAATATTCAGTCGGAAGAGGTTTCAATCAGCAAAATAAGCGAGATAGAAATAGCAAAGGAATTTAGAATGGTAACTCAGTATGAAGAATTTGACAGAGTTCTTGGAGGAGGGCTTATCAAAGGTGAAGTAGTTCTGATTACCGGAAGTCCCGGAATAGGAAAATCAACATTTCTGCTGCAGCTTTCTGAAGAATATTCCAAAATAGGAAATGTATTCTATGTTTCAGGGGAGGAATCTCCAAGACAGATAAAGCAGAGGGCAGAAAGAATAAACGTAAATAGCGGGAATTTATATATTCTTAATGATACGAATATAGAAAAGATAGAAAAAGTTGTTTTAGAGGATAAACCGAAGGTAGTAGTTATTGATTCTATTCAGACTTTATACTCTGAAAACGTAAACTCAGTTCCTGGAAGTGTAACACAGATAAGGGAAACAACACTAAAAATAATAGAAATTGCTAAAAAGTATGAGATAGCCTTTTATATTGTAGGGCATGTAACCAAGGATGGAAAACTTGCAGGACCGAAACTTCTAGAACATATGGTTGATGCAGTTTTACAGATAGAAGGAGAAGAAAATAGTTATTATAGGATAGTTCGTTCCATAAAAAACAGATATGGTTCAACAAATGAAATTTCAATATTTGATATGAAGGAAAACGGAATAAGTGAAGTAAAAAATCCTTCTGAGTTTTTTATAAGCGACAGGGAGGAAAAAAATATTGGAAGTATTATTGTACCTATATTTGAAGGAAGCCGTGTATTTCTCTTTGAAATACAGTCATTGCTTGGAACTCCAAATTTTGGAATGCCTAGAAGAACAGTTGAAGGTTATGACAGAAACAGAGTGGAAATTTTAAGTGCTGTTCTGTCACGATCATTAAATGTAGATGTTAACTCAAAGGACATATATATAAACATTCCTGGGGGAATAGAGCTTAACGACAGAAGTTCAGACTTGGCAGTAGTATTTTCCCTGCTTTCCTCAGTTAATAAAATACCTATAAGTCAGAAAATTGCCGCTATAGGAGAATTGGGGCTGAGAGGGGAAGTAAGAAAAGTTTCTTTTATAAAAAATCGGATAACTGAACTGGAAAAACTTGGATTTACAGGGGTCTATCTCCCAAAAAGCCATGAAGCTGATCTGAAGAAGGAAAAAATAAAACTGAAACTTAATTATATAAGTAATATAAGTGAGTTAATCGAAAGGGTGAAATAATTGAAAAAAACGAAATTAGCTAAAAAACAGATACTGGAACATTTATTTTCGATAATGTCTCCAGGAAAGCCTTTGAGAGCAGCAATAGATAGAATACAGGAAGCAAATCTTGGAGCAATTATTGTTTTAGGAGATCCTAAAAAATTATTAGATGTAATGAGGGGCGGATTTGAATTAAATACAGCATACACACCTCAGAAGGTATATGAACTGTCAAAAATGGACGGAGCTATAATACTGTCTGAAAATATAAAAACAATACATGGAGCCAATATACAGCTTCAGCCTGATTCAAATATAAAGACAGATGAAAGTGGTACGAGGCATCAGGCGGCAAACAGAATAGCAAAACAGAAGGGTAACCTTGTAATAGCCGTTTCAGAAAGAAGAAATAAAATAACAGTTTATAAAGGTGATTTTATATATTCTCTAAATGAATTGAGCAACCTGCTTGTAAAATCTTCGCAGGCAATAACTGCACTTGAAAAATATTCCTTAGGGATAGAAAAAGGATGGACAAATCTTTCTGTTCTTGAATTTGATAACATGGTAACATTGTATGATGTCGTTGAAGTTATAAGAATGTACGGATTGTTATTTAAAATGTCTGAGGAACTTCTGGATTATATGGCAGAGCTTGGGGTGGAGTCAAGGCTTGTAAAAATACAGTATGAAGAGATAATGCTCAATAAAAATGAAAGCTTCCTTGCCCTTATAAAGGATTATAAGATGGAAGGGGAAAAGGCTGATAAAGTAGTGGAAAATATTAGAAATCTCACAAAAGAAGAACTTTTTGAAGATGAAAATATTGTTAATATTCTTGGATACAATCTGAAGGATATAAGCTTGGATGAAGGTATAAAATCAAGAGGATACAGTCTTCTTAGCAGTATAAATAAAATAACGAAAAAGGACATTGATCTTATTACTGGAGAATTACAGGATGTTCAGATGATTCTGCTTGCAACTCCTGAGAGAATAGCTCAGATAAAGGGAATAAGCAAGTTTAAATCGGAACATGTACATAAGGCGTTAACAAGATTGAAAAATAAAATAGCCCTAGATAGGGAATAAATTTAAGATTAATTTGGAAAGAGAGAAAAAGATGGAAAAGAAATTAGTTGTTGGTGGTCAGGCTGTAGTGGAAGGGGTTATGATGAGAGGACCTAAAGCTATAGCAACCGCTGTAAGAAAACAGGATGGAAGCATAGTTTATAAAAAAATAGCTCTAAATGAAAAAAACAATAAATGGCTTAAGGTACCTTTTGTAAGAGGAGTTTTAGCTTTATACGATGCAATGGTAGTAGGGACAAAGGAACTTATATTTGCGTCAAATCAGGCAGGGCTTGAAGAGGAAAAAATGAATGACAAGGAAATAAAAGGAACAGTGGCTATATCAATACTTCTTGGAGTAGGATTGTTTATGGTATTGCCATCTTTTATAGGAAGTCATGTTTTTAGGGAAAATAGACTTCTGGCAAATGTACTGGAAGCGGCAATAAGACTCGTATTATTTTTAGGATATATATGGGGAATATCATTTTTTAAGGACATAAAGAGAGTATTTGAATATCATGGTGCTGAACATAAAAGTATAATGGCCTTTGAGCAGGAAAAGGAACTTACTCCTAAAAATGCAAAGGAATGTACTAGATTTCATCCTAGATGTGGAACAAGTTTTCTTTTACTGGTAATGTTTATAAGTATATTAGTATTTTCAACTGTTGATGTATTATTCTCAACATTCTTTACAATACCTCAGAATCCGTTTTTACTTATACTTTATAAGCTTGTAACAAGGGTACTGTTTGTTCCTTTAGTTGCAGGAATTTCATATGAACTGCAGAGATGGACAAGCTATCATTTAGATAATATATTTGCAGGATTAATTGCAAAACCAGGTTTATTGCTTCAAAAGATAACAACAAGTGAGCCTGATGAAAGTCAGCTTGAAGTTGCAATAGTAGCTTTAAATATTGCATTGGGAAGAGAAGTTAATAATGCAACAGAAGTGTTTGAGTAACGTAATATAAAAAATTCAAATAAAAAGATTTATTAAAGTAATTTGTCAAAACAAAAATAGAAATAAAAATATAGAAGGTGTAAAAATATGTTACAGAATTTTTATGGAATTATAGAAGTAAAACATTATCAGCTTGGTCGTTTAAGACTTCAGACAGATGTATTGAAGAAAAATGCTGAATTAAGAGAAGAATTTCAAAATAATATAAAGAGAATTTCAGGAATAGAAAAAGTAGTTGTAAATCCTATTAATGGAAGTATACTGCTGATTTTTGATGAAAACACAATAGAACATTCATTTTTATATTTGGTTGTGTTAAAACTTTTACATTTGGAAGAAGAAATATTCAAAATAAAATCTTCAAAAACAGAAGTAGCATTAAAGAAGTTATTTGAAGTATTAGATTTGGCAATATATAATAAAAGTAGAGGTTTTTTAAATGTTAAGACAGTTTTAGCAGGAGTTATTGGTTTTTATGGTATAAAAAAACTTAGAGCAAGTAATGCGATTCTTTCAGGATGGACATTACTATGGTGGGCTTCATCCTTGTTAAGAGGGGAGAATAAGTCATAATGTTAAAAAAATTGTTGAAAAAAACATATCATTTATTTAATCAGGTGAGAGTGGTTCATAGTATTCCTGGAAGACTGAGGCTTTTAATTCCAAATCTTTCAGATATTCCTGAAACATTAAGAAAAAAATATGAAGATAGGGTAACAGAACTGATTCTTTCCAAAAGAGGAATAAAAAGTATAGAGTATTCTTATAGAACTAATAAGGTACTTATTTATTACGACATAAAGTATATTTCAGCAGATAAGATATTAAACTGGCTGAACAGAATTTCAGAACTGATTATTGAACATTCGGAATTTTATGAGAACAAATCTTTAGAAGAAATAGAGAATAATATTGATATTCTTTATAAAATATTGAAAGAAGGAAATTTTAATGAAAAATAGAAATTATATACTTGATTGTGAAATTGTGCATAGAATACATGGAAGAATTCGGATAAAATCAAAATCATTAAAATATCTTGGAATTTATAAAAAAGAAGTAGAAGAACAGCTTAAACAGGTACATTATATACAAAGTGTTGAAATATCAAGTATAACAGGAACAATAGTTATATATTTTGATGATTTTTCTTTGTTAGAAGAAAATCTAATTTCGTTATTACAAAATACTTTAAATGTATATCTTGTAGAGATTTATAAAAATGAAAAGAAAATAAAGTCAGATAAATATGTTATTGAAAGAAAATTACAGGAAGAGTCCCCAAAGGAGATTATGCAAAAAATAGTGACATCCTTGCTTCTTCTCGTTTTGCCTGGATCTAAAAAAAGAACAGGATTAGGATATTTATTTAATTATAAGATACTTTCAACTATTTCATTAGCCCTTCCTGTAATAAAAAACGGTCTAAATTCTTTAGTACAGAATAAAAGACCAAATGCTGATACATTAAGTTCTACTGCAATTATAAGCAGTCTTTTGCTTGGAAACGAAAAAACAGCCTTAACAATTATGATATTGGAAAGAATAGCTGAACTGCTCACAGTATACACTATAAAGAAAACGAGAGGCGTAATTAAAGATATGCTCAGTGTAGGTGAAAGTTATGTCTGGAAACAGATTGACAGTGGTGTGGTAAAGAAAGTTTCAATTGATGAAATAGTTAAAGGGGATTCTGTATTAGTTCAAACAGGAGAAAAAATAAGTGTCGATGGAGTAATTGAAAGAGGAAGTGCAGTTATAGATCAGTCATCAATAACGGGAGAATATATGCCTGTTACTAAAAAAACAGGAGAAGAAGTTTTTGCCGGAACAATAATAAAAAGTGGAAGTATTACAGTTAAGGCAGAAAAAGTTGGAGATGAAAGAACTGTTTCAAGAATTATAAAACTGGTGGAAGATGCCTCATTTAACAAAGCTGATATCCAGTCTTATGCGGATACTTTTTCAGCACAGCTAATACCGCTTAACTTTCTTTTAGCGGGAATAGTGTATTTTTCTACACGTAATGTACAAAAAGCTTTAAGTATGCTTGTTATAGATTACTCATGTGGAATAAGATTATCTACGGCAACAGCTTTTTCTGCTGCAATAAATACTGCTGCAAAAAATGGTATTTTGATAAAAGGAAGTAACTACCTTGAAGAATTATCAAAATCTGATACAGTAATTTTTGATAAGACTGGAACAATTACAGAAGGAAAACCTAAAATACAGACATTGCAAGTGTTAGAAAAAAATATGAAAGAAGATGAGTTTCTTGCATTTGCCGCAGCAGCTGAAGAGACATCATCACATCCTTTAGCAGTGGCTATTTTAAATGAAGTGAAAAATAGAGGAATAAAGATTCCTGAACATAAAGATACAGAAGTTAAGATTTCAAGGGGAATAGAAACATTAGTAAATAATGATGTGATACGTGTCGGAAGCAAAAAATATATGCAGGAAAATGAAATTTATACTGATAATGCTTCCGATGTTATAAAAGGTATTTTAAATCGTGGTGAAATTCTTATATGCGTAGCAAAAAATAAAGATTTGATAGGTGTAATAGGGGTTTCAGATCCTCCACGTGAGAATATAAAAAAAGCTATGAACCGTCTTAGAAATCATGGAATAGACGATATTGTACTTTTAACAGGTGATTTAAGACAGCAGGCAGAAACAATAGCTTCAAGAATGTCTATGGACAGATATGAATCAGAACTTTTACCTGAAGACAAGGCAAAAGATATCCTAAAGTTTCAATCAATAGGCTCAAAAGTTATTATGATTGGTGATGGAATAAATGATGCACCTGCCTTATCTTATGCAGATGTAGGAATTGCTTTAGGAAGTTCTAAAACAGATGTTGCTATGGAAGCAGCAGATGTAACGATTACTTCTGATGATCCTCTTTTAATACCAGGAGTAGTAGGATTAGCCAAAAAAACAATGAAAATAATTAAGGAAAACTTCACGATGGCAATAGGAATAAACAGTTTTGCACTTGTATTAGGAGCAACAGGAATGATTCCTGCTATTTACAGTTCTATTTTACATAATTCCATAACTATTTTAGTTGTAGGAAATTCTTTGAGATTATTAAAATATAATGTCAATAAGTAGAAAGGAATGTTAATATGAATAAGTTAAACGTTACTATACTGCATAAATTGCCTAACAGAATTAGATTTAAAATTTCACATCATATTAAGGATATGAAAAATTTTTCCAAGATAGTTAAGTCTACTAATAAGAGCGTATGCTTACGATATAATAGTATAATAAATACTGTTCTGGTTCAATTTAATCAGGAAGAAGTATATTTACAGGAAATTATTTATCGTGTTATTACAGGGATATCAATTGAAAATAATATGTCTCCTGTAAAATTAATAGAAGATTATTATGAGAATTCGATCAATTCCCTTTCAATGTATTCAGGAGGAACTATTTTACTGTCTTTCCTTTATAGTCTGGGTGGAAGAAAATTGAAAAATCTTCAGACTGGCATGAATAATTCTGCACTAATACTTACAACAGTGGCGATAATAGAACATGCTTACAGTGACACAAAGAGAAAAGGATTTTTTGACATTGAAATTTTACCTGCGATATATCTATTGAAATCGTATTTTAATAATAAATCTATTATTACAATAATTTTAATGTGGCTGACTACATTCGGAAGACACCTTATAATACGAAGTCATTCAGATAAAATAGTTAGGATTTATAGATTAAAAGATAGAAACAATAAATATCATTATATAGCAAATATACAGGATGATAATTCAATTGAAAATTTAAATGATTTAATATATCATATATTTTTCAACAACAAAGTAAGTAATGATATGGATGATAAATATATAACATTACAATAAAAATTTAGGAGGTAAAAATGATAGGATTTGGAAACGTAAAAAAGGAGCATCTTATAGGTGCAGTAGCAGGAGTTGGAGCAGTAGCAGTAACATATTATCTGTATAAAAAAAATCAAAATAAAATAGATGATTTTTTAAGAAAACAAGGTATAAATGTAAAAAGCTCTAATCAGGCAAATTATGAGAATATGAGTCTTGAGGAATTAGTAACAGTAAAAGAAAATCTGGAAGATTTAATTGCTGAAAAAGAACTTGGGTCAAATGTAGATAATGTAGTTGTTTCTAAAAAATAATATTAATCTATATTTAAATAAAATTTATTTGATTTTATTTACTGAAGCTGCATCAGAAGGAAACTGTTTAAAATCTATTCAAAACAGTTTCTTTTTTTATTTATAAGAATTTAAAAAAGGCTTGACAATTTAAGTAAGTAGTGATAACATATAAAAGAAATTAGGACAACCTAATTAAAAATTAGGTTTGATTAAGATAAGTAGAAAGGAGTGGTAATGAGCAGAAGTTTAGAAGACTACCTAAAAGGAATATATCTCCTTAAAAAAAGAAAACAGTATTCAAATAAAAATTTAGCTGAATATCTGAATATTTCACCTGCATCAGTAAGCGAAATGATAAAAAAGCTTTCAAATGAAAATTATTTAATTCTGGAAGGCAGGAATATTAAGCTTACCAAGAAAGGAAGTGATATTGCAGTAAACATCATAAGAAAGCATAGGGTTTGGGAAGTATTCCTTGTAGAAAAGCTAGGATATGATAAGGATGAAATACACGAAGAAGCAGAAGTTCTTGAACATGTAACAAGTGAAAAATTGCTCCAAAAACTTGAAAAATTTCTTTTCTATCCGAAAGAATGTCCGCATGGAAGTCCAATATTTTATGACAGTGATGAGTTTAGTGAAGAAAATATGATGAAACTGTCTGAAGCAGAAGAAGATGATGAAATAGTAATATTAAGTGTAGAAGATAATATAGAACTGTATGATTATCTAAGAGAAATGGATATAACAATAAGAGAAAGTTATAAAGTTACAAAAAAAGATCCTTTTAATGGACCTATTTACCTTGAAAATAGTAATAAGAAAATGAAAATAATCGCATATGATGCGGCTAAACTGATAGAAATTTATAGAAAAAAATATGAAGGAGAATGATGAATATGAATAACAATCTATCAAAAATAAAAAAGAACTTTAAATTTGTAATAATGTTTGGATTAATAATATTTGCACTGGTAAATTGCGGAAATAAAGGTGGAGATGCAAAGGATAATGCCCAGTCAGGAAATGGAGATAAAAAAATAAAAATTGTTACAACAACAACAATGCTTGCAGATCTTAGCAGAATAATTGGTGGAGATAAAGTTGAAGTTGAAGGGCTTATGGGAGAAGGAGTAGACCCACACCTTTATACAGCCAGTGCAGGAGATGTTGATAAACTTTCAAAAGCAGATTTAATTGTTTATGGTGGACTTCATTTGGAAGGTAAAATGACAGAAGTATTTGAAAGTATGGAACAACAGAAAAAAGCTATACTTAATGTAGGAGATGCAATAGACAAGAGTCAAATTACAATGGAAGATGCAAATACACCTGATCCCCACGTATGGTTTAATACAGAATTTTGGGGAAAAGAAGCTGAAGCATTGGCAAATAAACTAGCTGAAATGGATGGTAAAAATGCTGATTATTATAAACAGAACTATGAAAACTATAAAAAAGAACTGGATGAACTTACTGAATATGTAAAAGGAAGAATTAATGAAATTCCTGAAAAAAGTAGAGTACTTGTAACAGCCCACGATGCATTTGGATATTTTGGAAAACAGTTTGGGCTTGAAGTTAAGGCAATACAGGGAGTTTCTACAGATTCTGAAACAGGTACTAAAAATATAAGTGATTTGGCAAACTTTATTGTTGAAAGGGATATAAAGGCAATTTTTGTAGAGTCTTCCGTACCTAAAAAAAGTATAGAAGCATTACAGGAAGCAGTAAAGGCGAAAGGAAAAGAAATAAAAATAGGTGGAGAACTTTATTCAGATTCCCTAGGAGATAAGGAACATAATACTGAATCTTATATAAAAACAGTAAAAGCAAATGCAGACACAATTGCAAATGCATTAAAATAGGTATATAATAAAGATAAAAAGAAGAATGTAGAGGTTAATTTATGACAACAGCAAATAATATGGAAAATAAACAGAACAATGAAATAATTATAAAAGTGGAAGATTTAACAGTAGCCTACGAAGATAAGCCTGTTTTATGGGATGTTGAATTAAATGTAAAAAAGGGAGTACTGATGGCTATTGTAGGTCCAAACGGTGCTGGAAAATCAACATTAATCAAAACAATGCTCAACCTTATAAAGCCTGTTACTGGAGAAGTCCTATTTTATAATGAAAAGTACAGCAAAGTAAGAAATAAAATAGCATATGTTCCTCAAAGGGGAAGCGTTGACTGGGATTTTCCAACGACTGTATTTGATGTGGTTGAAATGGGGCGTTATGGAAAGGTTGGATGGCTTAAGAGGGTAAGTAAAATCGATAAAGAAAAAACAAAGGAAGCCATTGCAAAAGTTGGAATGGAAGAATTTTCAGACAGACAGATAAGCCAGCTTTCGGGAGGACAGCAGCAGAGAGTTTTTTTGGCAAGGGCATTGGTTCAGGAAGCAGAAATTTATTTTATGGATGAACCATTTCAAGGAGTAGACAGCAAGACAGAAAAATCAATAATTGATATTTTGAAAAAATTAAGAAATGAAGGAAAAACAGTGATTGCTGTACACCATGATTTACAGACTGTAAAAGAATATTTTGATTATGTGACTTTTATAAATGTTTCAGTTGTTGCATCAGGACATGTAGATGATGTATTTACTGAAGAAAATATAGAAAAGGCATATAAAAATAAAGCCCATTCGATTTCTATAGGGCAGTCTTTGGAAAAAAAAAATAGAGAAATGAAAAAGGAGGAGTAAAATGAATATTTTAAAACTTCTTTTAACAGATCATACATTCAGGACTGTAGCTATGGGATGTACACTATTAGGTATTGTGTCAGGAATGATTGGATGTTTTGCAGTACTGAGAAAACAGAGCCTGCTTGGAGATGCTGTTTCCCATGCTTCACTTCCTGGAGTATGTATAGCTTTTTTGCTTACAAATAGTAAAAATACAGAAGTTCTGCTGATAGGAGCTTTGTGTGTGGGGATTATGTGTATTGGATTAATACAGGTAATTCAGAATTATACTAAAATAAAATTTGATAGTGCATTAGCGTTTATATTATCGGTCTTTTTTGGATTAGGACTAGTTTTAATGTCATATTTAAACAAATTGCCAGGTGCTAATAAATCAGGACTGAATAAATTTATATTTGGCCAGGCATCAACATTTCTTGAAAGAGATGTAAATATTATGTTTTATGTAGGAATTGTCCTTCTAATAGTAATTATATTATTCTGGAAGGAATTTAAAATCTCTTCCTTTGATATTGATTTTGCAAGTACGTTAGGATTTCCTGCAAAGGCTATTGGATTATTTATATCATTTTTAATAGTAATCACCGTTATAATAGGAATACAGGCTGCAGGAGTTATACTAATAAGTGCCATGATAATTTCACCTGCTGTTGCTGCAAGGCAGTGGACAGACAGACTTTCAGTAATGGTTGTTCTGGCTGGGATTTTTGGAGGTCTTTCCGGATTTGTCGGAACAGCAGTAAGTATAAGTAAAAGTGATTTGCCTACAGGTCCTGTAATTGTAATGCTGATAAGCATAATTGTAGTTTTCAGCATACTATTTTCCACTAAGAGGGGAATTGTATTTAAAGTAATTAGAAATATAAGAAGAAAAAAGATAATAACTGAAGAACTTAAAAGACATAAGGCTGAAAAGTTGAGACTTGGAGAACAGCTTCATCAGTCAGAGGGGGGAATTTAATATGAGTGCAGGATTGGAAATACAGCTAATTGCGATTCTTGTGGCAGGAGCCTGTTCCATATTAGGAGTTTTCCTCGTTCTAAAAAGTATGGCAATGGTATCTGATGCAATTACCCATACAATATTACTGGGAATAGTTCTAGCATTCTTTATTGTACATGATCTTAACTCTCCATTATTAATTATTGGAGCAGGAATTGTAGGAGTTTTAACAGTTTATCTTGTGGAGCTGCTTAATTCAACAAGGTTGTTAAAGGAAGATTCGGCAATAGGAATAGTTTTCCCTTTATTATTCAGTATGGCAGTAATTTTAATTTCAAAATATACAAAAAATGTTCATTTGGATGTAGATTCAGTTTTACTTGGAGAGCTTGCATTTGCACCATTTAATAGAATTGAAATATTTGGATTTTCAGTTGCAAAAAGTCTAGTGAGTATATTTATAATTTTTGTAGTGAATTTTCTCTTTATTATAATATTTTTTAAAGAATTAAAAATATCTACATTTGATAAGGCTCTGGCAGTAACTTTAGGTATGCAGCCTGTATTGGTACATTATATTCTTATGTCCCTTGTTTCTGTAACGGCAGTAACTTCATTTGGGGCAGTGGGATCTATACTGGTTGTAGCTTTTATGATAGGCCCTCCAATAACAGCATATTTGCTTACAAACAAGCTGAAGGAAATGATAGCGTTAAGTTTACTTATTGGAGCAGTTGCATCAGTTATCGGATATAATATGGCAATTTTATTTGATGTATCAATAGCAGGAAGTATTGCTATAATAATAGGAGTATTATTTATTATAGTATTGATTGTTTCTCCAAAAAGTGGATTAATTTCAACAATAAAGAGAAAAAGAAACCAGAAACTTGAGTTTTCGGTTAAAATATTGCTTATTCATATTGCAAATCATATGAATACGCCTCAGGAAACAGATGAATGCGGAGTGGATACATTAGAATACCATTTAAGATGGGAAAAAATGTTTTTAAATAAGGTTCTTAAGAAAGCAATGGAAAATAAACTTGTCTATATTGAGAATAGAATCTTCAAATTGTCAGATAAAGGGAAAGAATATCTGATGTAATAATCACACACTTAAAAATGGTTACCCTATATAATTTTATTGATATTTTAAATTGTTTAAAACAGAAAAAGTACAGCATTAATAAGATGTTTTTTATATAATTTTTTATAAAAATGAAAAAAATTAAAAAAAAAGCTTGTATTTTTTCTGTTTTTTTGGTATTATCTTAGTATAAAAAGAAAAATCTAAGAAAAAATACAACATTATGAAATATAATTATGAAAATATATATCGAATATATGTAAAGGATTCATAGTTTGTAGTAAGGGAGGAAAATCAAATGGTAAAAAAACCTACATTAGTAGCGTTATCATCGTTGGTGGCGTTATCTGTACCAACTGTATCAGAAAAATTATCTACATCTGAAATGAGAAAAAATTCTATAAAACCAAATGCGGTTGAATTAAATGGAGACGCACAGAAAGATATTCCAGTAACAGAGCCTGCAAAGCAGCCTACTTTAGCTTCGGATCCTGATTTGATAACAGTAGAATTGTCACAGGATGGAACATCAACAGTAATAAAAAATGATCAACAGGCAGAAAATAAACTTCAAAATAATAAAAAAGATGATTTTATACCAGAACCAAAAATGATAGGAAGTTCAAAACTTGATATTACTAAAGTGGAATTACTTAGTGTTAAGGCTGATGAACTTAAGTTTAAATTAAATAGTTCAAAATTATCAGAAGAGGCAGTTCCTACATTAAAGGATATAAAAGAATATGTTGAAAAAAATGATTACGTTGTAACTATAGTTGGATATACTGACTCTATAGGAGTAAACTCATATAATGAAAAACTATCTTTGAGAAGGGCGGAAAGTGTCAGTGCAAAATTGATAGAATTAGGACTATCTCCAACAAGAATAGTAGAAATACTTGGAAAAGGTGAAGAAAATCCTGTCGCAAGTAATGATACAGAAGCAGGAAGAAATGCCAACAGAAGGGTAGAATTTAGACTTGTTAAAAGAGGAATAAGTTTATTTTAATCATAATATATCATCTTCAATTATATAAAAGGTTTATTAATTTTAATAAGCCTTTTTCATGTTTAATGGAAAAAGGAATATATGTAATAATAAAAAATGATGTATAAAAGTAAATTATTAAATAATAGGATTTACAAATTTATACATCATTTTTTTAAGTGTTTCCAAAAATTCTAAAATTTTTATAAGTTTACATTAGATGTTTATCGTATGCCATTTTTTCTAGTTCCCTTATTCTGTCAGATGTAGCAGGGTGTGTTCTGAATAAATCAGCAAGTCCCTTAATTCCTGATAGAGGATTCACAATGAACATATGTGAATATGCAGGATTCTGTTTTGACATTGCAACATTATGGCTATATGCTTCAAGCTTATTTAATGCATCTCTTAAGTATAGAGGATTTCCTGAAAATTCTGCTCCTGCCCTGTCAGCCATGAATTCCCTACGACGGGAAATTGACATTTGAATAATTGCAGCTCCAATAGGGGCAAGAAAAGAAAATAACATAAGAGCTCCTGTGTTGTTTCTACGTCTTCTTGAGTCTCCTGAATTTCCAAAATAAGGCAAGAATCTTGCTATATTGGAAATTGCTCCTGCAAAAGTTGCAGCTATTGTGCTTATAAGAATATCCCTATGCTTAACGTGTCCAAGTTCATGTCCCAAAACTCCTGCCAGTTCGTTGTCATTCATAATTTCAAGCAGTCCTTCAGTACATGCAACTGCAGCATGCTGAGGATTTCTACCTGTGGCAAATGCATTTGGCTGTCTTTCCGGAATGATATAAACTTTTGGCATTGGCAATTTTGCGTTAGCAGCTAAATTTTTAACCATTCTGTATAATCTTGGATTATTAAGTTCTGTAACTTCCTTACCATTATATGCACTTAAAACCATTTTATCACTGAACCAGTAGCTGAAGAAGCTCATTCCGCCAGCTATCAGAAGTCCTATAAATGCACCTTCACTACTTCCGAGCATTCCACCAATGGCTGTAAACAGCATAATTAATGCAAACATAAGCATTCCTGTTTTTAATGAGTTAGCAAACATTTTTTTCTCCTTTTTATAATTTTCTTCATTATAATATATATAAGTTATTTTTTCAATTAAAAGTTTAAGGATAATAATTATGATTTTTTATTTGAAAAATATTTGATAGTAGTCAGTTTTATATTTATATGTTATAATAAAACAATTCAAATAGGAGATGTATGAAAAAGTTATATTGTATATAAATTTAGGAGGAATATAAATGAGTATGAGAAGAAATTCAAAATTAATTATTGCAATATTGGGGATGCTACTTTTAGCAAGTTGTACAACAGCACCCCTTACAGGAAGAAAACAGCTGAAATTAGTAAGTGATGAAAGTGTTGCAAGGGATTCAGTAGCAGCTTATAGACAATTTATAAATGAAGCGGCTTCAAAAAATTTACTGGCAAATAATAGTGCTGACGGAAAAAGATTAAGAGAAATTGGTGGAAGAGTATCAAGAGCAGTTGAAAAATATATGAATGAAAATAGTATGGCAAAAAAAGTAAATAACTTAAACTGGGAATTTAACCTTATAAAAAGTGAGGAATTAAATGCATTTGCAATGCCTGGTGGGAAAATAGCATTCTTTACAGGAATTATGCCAGTTTTAAAGACAGATGCAGGTGTGGCGTTTGTTATGGGGCATGAAATAGGTCACGTTATTGGGGGACATCATGCTGAAGGTAAAAGTAACCAGATGACAGCCGGAGTAGTAATGATTGGAAAGGGAGTTGTAGACGTTCTGACAGGAGGAGCGACAGAAGTTATAAATAATGACTTAGTAGGTCAAGGTCTTCAAATAGGGCTTCTGAAATTTAATAGAACACAGGAATATGAAGCAGATAAGTATGGAATGATATTTATGGCAATGGCAGGATATAATCCTGAGGAATCAATAAAAACTCTAGAAAGAATGGCTACAAAAGAAAGTGGAAGTGGAGTTGATTTTCTTTCTACACATCCGTCAAATGATAAAAGAATTCAGGCTTTGAAGGACTTTTTACCTGAAGCTATGAAATATTACAGAAAATAGTAAAAATGATTTGGAAAATAAGGAATTAGAGTGAAAAATATGAAGAATATAATAAGTGTTGCACCAATGGTTGATAAAACAGACAGAAATTTTAGAAATTTTGTAAGAATGATAAACAAGGATGTTACACTCTATACAGAAATGATAACAGCACAGGCAATTATCAAAGGTGATACTGATTATATGCTTGGCTTTGATGATGTTGAGAATCCTATAGTTTTACAAATATCAGCATCAAATAAAGAAGAAGCATATGAAGCAGTAAAGATAGCGGAAGATTATAACTATGATGAGATAAATCTGAATGTTGGATGTCCATCAGACAGAGTTTCAGGTAATGCAATGGGAGCCTATCTGATGGCTTTTCCGGAATTAGTTGCCGAAATAGTTCACGAAATGAAAAAAGCTACTAAAAAAACAGTTTCCATAAAACATAGAATAGGAATTGATGGAAAAGGAATTCTGCCGGATGATTATGGCAGAACTCTTCTGGATAAATATGAAGACATGCTTAATTTCATTAATATAACAGAGCAGGCGGGAGTAAATAAGTATATTATTCATTCAAGAATAGCTATACTGGCAGGACTTGATCCAAGGGAAAATAGGGAAATTCCACCTTTGAGATATGATGAAGTATACAGGATTAAAAAAGAGAAGCCGCATCTTCACATTGAAATAAATGGAGGAATAAAAACTGTTGAAGCAATTGATGAACATTTAAAACATGTAGATTCAGTAATGCTTGGGCGTGAAATTTATGATAATCCAATGATACTTTCTGAGTTTGGTAAATATTATGGTAAGGAAATAAATATTACGAGAAAGGAAATTATGGAAAAGATGCTTTCATATGTAGAAAAAATGGAAGAAAAGGGTACCCGTCCACATCTTTTTCTAATGCATACACATGGCTTATTTTATGGAGTAAAGGGAAGTAAATACTGGAAACGTGAAATCAATGATTCTAAAGCAGGTTCAGAAACATTGAAGAGATTATTATTGGAAGTAAAATAGAAAATATATCATTTAATGATAAATTAATACCGAGTAAGAATTAACCAACTGATTTTAGGGAGATTTAAGAATTAATAAAAAATTAATGAAACCCCTCAAAATTAGTTCTTGTAACTGTTAACATATAAGAAAACAGGTACGAGGTGGAATTTCTTGCTCGATTTTAATTACGATGAAATAGAACTGATATCAAAAATATTAAATTTTAAGATTATAAATAAGAAAGACGCATTTGAAAATAAAATTATTACAGAGAAAAATTTTTCAGAAAAATTGAAGACTGTAAATAATATGTTAAATGCTGAAAAACTAGGACAGATAGTGGAAACAAAAGAATATTTTTTCTTTTTTGGAAAATATGACAAAAAAATTCTAAAATGGAAGGAAGTTTTCAAATTTCTAAATTCAATGAGAAAAGAAATGATTTATCTTTTTCTTCTAATAAGTAGCAAAAAATTTAATATTATGAGGTTTGGACAAAAAATTTGGGAAAGTAATGAAAACAGGACAACATTGAAGTCGGATTTAAGGTCTGTATTAAATGGTTTGGATATAGATTATAAAAAATATATGTCAGCTGATGAACCTGCTGAACTTATAAAACTGAAAATAAATAAATTTGAAAAAGTGAGACAGGAATATGTAAAAAATATATTATTGAAAAGATGGGAAAGAGTATATAACGGAATAGCTTCAAAACCGGAAATTATAGAAATGGAAATGTTTCAGGAAGAATTGGGTATAAAGAATTTATATTATATATATGAAGTACTTGAAGAATTTTTTAATAAATATGGGAGAATGAATTCTAAAGGTGAAAGATATGATTTTTTTACATATTTACTTTTAAATCTTAAAAATGAAAAAATAAACTGTAGAAAACGGGTAACTTCATCAGGGGTTAGGTTGAAGGAAGAGGAAAATTTTAGGCTACTGGATGAAATGCTGGGGAAAATATCAGAAACAGAAGATATAAAAATATACTCGTATTTTAAATTTAAATTATATAAGTACCTTCTGAAAAAGGAAAAAACTAATAATGAAATTTTGTATGGGAGTTATGAAACAGAAGATTATAAAATAGCTGAAGATATTTTGAGAGAAAATATTGAAAAATATCAAGGAGAAAAAGAAATAGAATGGAACAATAAGGAAGTTGAAAAAATAAGAGTTGTTATGGTTTATGACCTTGAAAATACAGAAATAAGTAAAAATATTGAAAAACTACGGAAAATATCAGAATTAATGGATATTAGGGAAATATACCGTTTTGATGAGTTTAAAAAAGAGTATTCAAATTTAGGTAATGAAGAGGAAAAAGATTATTTTGATCAGGTTCTTATTGTGTCTAATGATGAAATTCAGAATACAGTTATAAATTATTCAGAAAAACCTATAAACTTTTTAAAGTTAAATGATAGAGAAAGTGATGGAAGAAAGAAAAGTAGATTTAAGAAAAATGCTGAATTTTACAATAATTTAAAAATTATGGATAAAATGATGAAGGAATATGAGAAAATGCAGAATAAAAAGCATAATTAAACAAAAAAACTGTAAATGGTTATGCTATATATTGGGGTACATTACAAATTTTTATAGATGCTTTTAATTAAAGAAAGGAGAAAAGCTTGTAATGATAAAAAAATGAAAGAGGAGGGCGTAAAAATAGAAAATAAAGAAGCAGCAGGAGCATTTTATTTCCTGGAGAAAGCCAAAGATTCTGTAGAGGTTGAAAAGTACATTGAGGATAATATTTGTGAAGGAGGGAAAAAATACCGGATAGAAGGGAACACAGGGAGAAATGCTATGACAATTGATCTGGGTAAATATAAATTTGCAGTTTATCCTATCAAGAGTCATGGAATTAGGGAAAAGGTTATTATGTTAAAAACAAAGGAAAAAATCAGGTATAAATCTGATAAATTAACTGAAAATCTGTCAGCAGATTTTAAGTCAAATCATTGTTTTGTTATTTTACATGATGCTGATAACAGATTCAACTTTATTTTCGAACAACTTTTAGAAGATATTCTGGAGAAAATAGAAACATATAGGAATTTTTAACTAGAAATGTAAAACAAGTAGCTAAATAACTGTCTCAAAAAGAAAATCAATGTAAATAAAGATTATTTTCAGTGATTTAGTCTATTTGAGGCAGTTTTTCTTATTAATTAGTAGACAAATGAATTTGATAAACTGAATAGAAGTGAGGATAGGGATATTTGAAATAAAAGAAAATTTAGGATGTTTATGAGCTTCAGAATTAAAATAAAATAGATAATTTAATATAATAGCCAGTCCAAAAATATTTTCGGCTAATGGCAATAAAAAAATAGGCCTGGTAAAAGACTATTGATACCCTTAAGGGTTGAGGGTACTAATTAGTACAGAATCCTTTGAATCAGTAGGAAAACTACTAAAACAAAAAACAGTATACGCATAGTACACCTCCTTATTTGATAATGTGGGTTATTGGGTAACCCAGAAAATTATAACAAAAAAGGCTGAAATAATCCAGCCTTTTTTATCCCAATTTTATTCATTATCAAATAAGCTTTACCCTTTCGGGGTCTACCTTAAGGTAAATTCATTATATCAGATTATTGTGTTTTATGCAAATCTATTTTATCAGGATATATTTTTGTGAAGGGCTATTTTTCATCTGTATTCAAAGGTTCAGAACACTTTTTTCCAAAATTTCCTATTTTCTCCTTAACTTTTTCCATACATTCATCTGTATAATACTCATATATATTTTTTTAATAATATTTTCAATGTTTTCATTCTTAAAATTTTTGCTATCTTTCATTTTGTAAATAGAAAAAATATGATATTGTAAAAATATTATAAAAATGATATAATTATTAAAATTCAGGAAGGTATTTGAGTAAGTAATTGTAAAGAATTTTATTGAAAAATAAAGTTTTTTACTATTATTTGCTCCCTTCTTGATTTTGAAAAATTGAAAAAGGTAAATTTAGGAGGAAGTAAATGTTTGATGAAAAAAACTACGGGTTCAATTTAGGAACTCAGCAAGTAAAAATAAGTACAGGAAAAATTGCAAGACAGGCTGGAGGGTCAGTAATTGTCCAATGTGGAGGAACTGTTCTGCTTGTAACTGCAACTAGAAGTAAGGATGTTAGGGAAGGTCAGGATTTCTTCCCGTTGACAGTAGATTATATTGAAAAATTCTATGCTTCAGGAAAATTCCCTGGAGGATTTATAAAAAGGGAATCAAAGCCTTCAACAGAGGAAATATTAATTTCAAGATTAGTAGATAGACCAATAAGACCATTATTTCCTGAAGGATTTTTAAACGCTGTACATATTGTTATAACAGTAATTTCATATGATGAGGTTAATCAGCCTGAAAATCTTGCGACAATAGGAGTTTCAATGGCTTTAGGATTGTCTGATATTCCATTTGCAGGAACAGTAGCAGGAGTAACTGTTGGATATATTGACGGAGAATACATTTTAAATCCTACACCTGAACAGCTTGAAACAAGTGAAATTGAACTATCTGTTGCCGGAACAAAAGATGCAGTAACAATGGTTGAAGCAGGTGCAAAGGAAGTTTCTGAAGATGTAATGCTTGAAGCTATAATGTTCGGTCATGAAAGAATAAAGGAAATCTGTGCAGAGCAGGATAAATTCCTGTCACAGTTTGAAGTTGTAAAATATGAGTTTGAAAAACAGGAAACTGATGCTGAAGTAAAGGAATTTATTGACGGTTTTGCAGCAGAACTTGAAGCGGCAGTAATGACACCTGGTAAATTGGAAAAATACGAAGCAATAGACAATCTTGAAATAGAACTTTTTGATAAATATACTGCAAAACTTGAAGAAGAAAATAAGGAAATAGCAGAGGATTTAGAAAAAGTATTTAAAAACTATTACCGTGATTTAGAAAAGAAAACAGTAAGGGATGCAATACTTTACAAAAAATATAGAACTGACGGAAGAACGACAACAGAAATCAGACCACTTGATGTGGAGATAGATACACTTCCTGTTCCTCATGGTTCAGCACTGTTTACAAGAGGGGAAACTCAGGCGTTGGTAGTTGCAACTTTGGGAAGTAAAGCAGATGAACAGATAGTAGATGGAATGGAAGATGAATCAAGAAAGAAATTCTTCCTGCATTATAATTTCCCTCCATATTCAGTAGGAGAAGCAGGATTTATGAGAGCTCCAGGAAGAAGGGAACTTGGGCACGGAAACCTTGCTGAAAGAGCATTGAAGTATGTAATGCCTTCACAGGATGAATTCCCATATACTGTAAGACTTGTTTCAGAAATTACTGAATCAAATGGTTCTTCATCTCAGGCGAGTATTT
This sequence comes from uncultured Leptotrichia sp., assembly GCA_937925095.1. Classification (GTDB taxonomy): domain Bacteria; phylum Fusobacteriota; class Fusobacteriia; order Fusobacteriales; family Leptotrichiaceae; genus Leptotrichia_A. Next base: position 60,011 of record CALEXX010000004.1, on the reverse strand, counting down.
GTGGTGGTTCGTTGGCACTTATGGCAGCAGGGGTACCTATAAAATCAACTGTTGCAGGAATTGCTATGGGACTTATAAAAGAAGGAGATACATTTACTGTATTAACTGATATACAAGGACTTGAAGATCACCTTGGAGATATGGACTTTAAAGTGGCAGGAACAAGAAAAGGTATAACTGCTATTCAAATGGATATTAAAATAGAAGGAATCACAAGGGAAATAATGGAAATAGCATTGAGACAGGCACTTGAAGGAAGAATGTTCATAATAGATAAAATGGAATCAGTTATAAGTGAACCAAGACCTGAAGTTGCTGAAAATGCACCAAAAATTGAACTGATGAAAATAGATCCTTCTAAAATTGCAGGATTAATTGGACCAGCAGGAAAAGTTATAAAAGCTATAATTGAAGAAACAGGAGTTTCAATCGATATAGAAGATGATGGAAGTGTAGCAATATTCGGAAAAGATCCTGAAATGATGAAAAAAGCTATAGAGCTTGTAAAAAGACAGACTCAATCAGTGGAACTTAACGCAATCTATGAAGGAAAAGTAACAAAACTTATGAAATTCGGTGCATTTGTAGAAGTGCTTCCAGGTAAGGAGGGATTACTTCACATTTCTGAAATAAGTGATAAAAGAGTAGGAAAAGTTGAAGATGTGCTGAAAGAAGGACAAATTATAAAAGTAAAAGTAATAACATTGGAAGATGAAAATAAATTTAATTTAAGTATGAAAGCTTTAATTCCTAAAGAAAATAAAGGAGAAGGTGGTAAGGATGAATCTGCCAAATAAACTTGCAACTTTAAGAATGATTTTGATAATTCCATTTGTATTTTTGCTGGAAATAGCTCTGGGAACTAGCAATACGGCATTATCAATAACAATGAGAATACTTGCATGTATTATTTTTGTGGGAGCGGCAATAACAGATTATTATGATGGTCAGATAGCAAGAAAATATAATCTTGTTACTAATCTTGGGAAATTGATAGATCCTTTGGCTGACAAGCTTCTTATTATTTCAGCATTGGTAGTTCTTACTAAGTACAATCAGATAAGCTTATGGATTGTTCTGATTATTATTTTTAGGGAACTTCTTATAACAGGGCTTAGAGCTATAGTGGCGGCTGAAGGTGTTGTTATTGCAGCTGAAACACTTGGGAAATGGAAGACAGCAACGCAGATGATAGCTTTAACGATTATTATATTAATTCCGTTAAGCTATACTGCAAATAATATCCTGTTATTAATTCCGTTAATTTTAACAATAATTTCAGGATTAGAGTATGTCTTAAATTCTAAAGATGTATTTATGTAAATTTTTATAAATGTAAAAAAAATTTTAAAGAAAGAATAAGGTAAAATATGGGATACAGTTTAGGAAGTTTGCTTATTAGTGCAATAGATTTTTATTCGCTTTTAATATTAATATCAGTTTTAGGTTCATGGGTTGATCCTTACAGGAAATCAAAGGTATTTCAGACTGTTGAAAAGTTTACAGAACCATATCTGAAACTGTTTAGGATAATAATACCTATAGGAAATATGAATCTTGACATATCTCCTATAATTGGGCTTTTTATATTAAATTCTGTAGTAAAGAGAATAATTTTTGTAATATTTTAATAGAATTAAGGAGGTAAACTTTGGCTAAATGTCTGAGAGCCTCCTTAAATAATATATTGAGGATTATTAAATAAAATGAATTGGAAAGATGAATATGAAAGGGATAGAGGATAATTTATGGGAAAATTTAAAATGAGCTGGAGCTGGCTTCTGTCGACAGAAAGTCAAAGACCTAGAACAAATAAGAAAAATAGTTCGTCTGAAAATGGGAAAAATCATGAGAATAAGAAAAAACAGTCAATGGATTTGCGAAGTGACTTTGAAAGGGATTATCACCGTATATTGAGTAGTCCTTCCTTTAGAAGATTACAGGATAAAACACAGGTATTTCCTCTGGAAAAAAATGATTTTATACGGACAAGGCTTACACATTCGATAGAAGTGTCATCATTTGCAAAGTCTCTTGCCCAGTCAGTTGCAAGTGAAATAATGCGTCAGAGACTTGATGAAGAATTTAACTATGAGGAAGCAAATGCAATATCAGATATTCTTGCAAGTTCAGGTCTTTTACATGACATTGGGAATCCGCCTTTTGGACATTTTGGTGAAGATACAATAAGAACATGGTTTCATAGAAATTTAGATAAAATCACTATGAAAAATTCAAAAGGGGAAGAAAAGAAACTTAGGGAAATACTTAATCCTCAAATGTGTGGAGATTTACTGAATTTCGAAGGAAATGCCCAGGCAATAAGGGTTGCTGCCAAGCTGCATTTTCTGATTGATGAAAATGGAATGAACCTTACTTATGCTTTGCTGAATACTCTTATTAAATATCCGGTAGATTCTTTAAATATTGATAAGAAAAGTGGTGATATAAAAACAAAAAAAATGGGATATAATCTGGCTGAAAAAGATTTGTTTGAAAAAATAGTCCAAAATACAGGAACTTTGAATGAAGAAACAGGAGAAGTGTATCGTCATCCTTTGACATTTTTACTGGAAGCGGCTGATGACATAGCTTACTGTACAGCAGATATTGAAGATGGAGTAAAAAAGAAATTTATAAAATTCGAAGAGCTTGTAGAGACATTATGTGAAGCAATACCTGATAATAAAAAATTACATGAGGATCTTATAAATTATAAACAGCATGCAAAGGAGAGAAAATATGATGATCCTGAACTTTATGCAGTACAGAGATGGGTAGTAAAAATTCAGGGAATATTTATAAGATCGGTGGTAGGTTCCTTTATTCAGAATTATGCTGCCATAATGAATGGAGAGTATAAGAGGGATTTGTTTGCAGATACAGAAAGTGAAGTTCTTCTTAAAACATTGAAAAATCTTGCATATAATGAAGTTTTCGATTCAAAGGCAATTGTGAAAATGGAGGTAACAGCTAATAATATTATAAATTATTTTTTAGATAACTTTATATGTTCAATCTTGTATTGGGATACAGAATATGAAGATGAAATGAAGGGAATAGACAGAAAATATCTTTCAATTCTTTCTGAAACTCACAGGTATATTTACAGCTATTACAGTAAAATGTATTCTGAAAGTGAAGAAATATCTCAAATAGTAGATAAAAGTGAAAGGGAAGAAAAAATATATTCATATAAACTTTATTTGAGAATATTGCTTGTTACTGACTATATTTCAGGAATGACTGACAGCTTTATGAAAACATTATATCAGGAACTGATAGGGATAGAATAAAAAATTTCATGTAATATTATGTTTTTTATTGTCAAAATTGAAAAGAAATAACTTAAACTGTAATTATTAATCTATAATATATATAGAAGTTCTAAAAGGTATAATAATATAATATGATTCATAAAAAAACTGGTAAAAACAAGAAAAAACATGTATAATAACTAAAGTAACGCTAAATAATAAAACAATTTAAATATAGTAATTAGTTTTAAAATGAAAGGAAGGTCAGAAATGGTATTAGACAAGGCTGAATTAAAAAACAGTATTCTTAGAAAATTAAGAAGACAGTATGGTAAAACTATGGAAGAAGCTCATGAATATGAAATTTATTATGCAGTTTCAAGAGCAACTTTAGACTATGTAGTCGAAAAATGGTATAACACTAAAAAAACATATGTAAAAAAGCATGCAAAACAAATATATTATTTTTCAGCAGAATTTTTGATGGGACGTTATTTAGGAAACAATCTTATCAACTTGCAGATGAACGAAGTAATAAGAGAAACATTAAGTGAACTGGGAGTGGATATTAATAAAGTTGAAGATCAGGAAATTGATGCAGGACTTGGTAATGGTGGATTAGGAAGACTTGCAGCATGTTTTCTGGATTCAATGGCAACACTTAAACTACCAGGACATGGTTATGGATTAAGATATAAATATGGTATGTTTGAACAGAGAATTGAAAATGGATTTCAGGTAGAATATCCTGATAACTGGACAAAATATGGAGATCCATGGTCAATAAAGAGAATGGACAGAGTTTTTGAAGTAAAATTTGGTGGTAAAATAGAAGTTCATAGAGATGAAGTAGGAAAAGAATACTTCAAGAGGGTAGATACCGAAAATGTTCTTGCAGTAGCTTATGATGTACCTATAATAGGATACGGAAATGACACGGTAAATACACTTAGATTGTGGGAAGCAAGATCACCTGAAGGATTTGACCTGAACCTGTTTAACTCACAGAAATACCTGATGGCCTCAGAAAAAGCAGTGGAAGCTGAAGATATTTCAAGAGTACTGTATCCAAATGACACTGAAAAAGATGGAAAAATGTTAAGACTTAAACAGCAGTATTTCTTTACATCAGCTTCGTTACAGGATATCGTCAGAAGATATAAGTCAATATATGGAAATGATTTCTCTAAATTCCATGAAAAGGTGGCAATTCAGTTAAATGATACTCACCCTGTAGTTGCAATACCTGAATTAATGAGAATTTTCCTTGATTATGAAAAATTAGGATGGGATGAAGCATGGTCAATATGTAAAAAAGTATTCGCATATACTAACCATACGATATTGTCAGAAGCATTGGAAAAATGGGATATTTCATTGTTCCAGCCACTTCTGCCTAGAACTTATCAGATTGTTGAAGAAATCAACAGAAGATTTATGGATGAGTTGAATGCAAGATATAATGGAGACTGGCAAAAAATCCAATATATGTCAATTATCGGAAATGGTCAGATAAGAATGGCATGGCTTGCAATAGTAGGTTCACATAAGGTAAATGGAGTTGCGGCACTGCATACTGAAATATTGAAAAATTCAGAACTGAAGGACTGGTATGACCTTTATCCTGAAAAATTCCTGAATAAGACAAATGGAATTACTCAGAGAAGATGGCTGTTAAAAGCTAACCCTGAGCTGGCAGGAATGATAACTGAACTTATTGGAGATAAATGGATTACAGACCTTTATGAATTGAAAAAATTGGAACAGTTTATCGAAAATGATGATGTCCTTAACAGACTTACTGAAATTAAGTTTAACAATAAGAAAAAATTAGCTGAATATATTAAGGAAACAACAGGAATTGAAGTTAATCCTAATTCAATTTTTGATGTTCAGGTAAAAAGACTTCATGAGTACAAAAGACAGCTGTTAAATGTTTTACAGATAATGGATTTATATAATAAGTTGAAGGAAAATCCATTACTTGATATAGAGCCTAGAACGTTTATATTTGGAGCCAAAGCGGCGGCAGGATATAGAAGGGCGAAAGGAATCATCAAGTTAATTAATGCAGTAGCTGAAAAAGTAAATAATGATACAGATATTAATGATAAAATAAAAGTTGTATTCCTTGAAAATTACAGAGTTTCACTTGCAGAAAAAATATTCCCTGCAGCAGATGTTTCAGAGCAGATTTCTACAGCAGGAAAAGAAGCTTCAGGAACAGGAAATATGAAGTTTATGCTTAACGGTGCGATTACTATAGGAACATTAGATGGAGCAAACGTAGAAATCGTAGAAGAAGCCGGAAGCGAAAATGAATTTATATTTGGATTGAAGGCAAATGAAGTTGAAGAGCTGCAATACAGCAACTCATATAATCCTTTTGAAGAATACAACAATGTTGAAGGACTGAAAAAGGTTATTGACCAGTTAGGTGACGGAACTTATGATGATAATCACACAGGTATATTTAGGGAATTACAGGCTTCATTACTATATGGAGTGGAAGGATCAAGACCGGATGTATATTTCCTTCTGAAAGATTTTGATTCATACAGGGATACACAAATTGAACTTGGAAAAGCGTATAGAGATAGAAGAAACTGGGCTAAAAAGGCTCTTAAGAATATCGCTAATGCAGGAAAGTTCAGTTCTGACAGAACTATAATGGAATATGCAAACGAAATATGGGATGTTCATCCTGTAGAAGTAGAAGATTATATAGATTAGTATTATTGACTAAAAATATATTATCTGTTATACTTGAATATAAATACATAGGAGGTGCGAAAATGGAATACGTAAATAAGGACATGAATATAATGGAAGCAGTAGAAAAATATCCTGTAATTGCACAAGTTTTAATGAGATATGGACTTGGATGTGTTGGATGTATAATTTCAAGTGCTGAAACTTTAGGTGAAGGAATTGCTGCCCATGGATTAAACCCTGATATTATAATAGAAGAAGTAAATATGATATTGGAAAAACAGGGAGAATAATTTAGGAATTTAGATTAAATTATAAAAATTTAAAATAGAACTGTTCAAAATAAAGATTTTTCTTTTAAATTTTGGTACGGTTCTATTTTTTTATAAATTTTCATATAAGCTTGTAAAGCTTTTGGTTTAACGGATTATTACTTCATAAAAATAACAAAAAAAGATATAATTTTCTAATTTCTATTTGACAAAATAAAAAACACAAGTTATAATTATTCAAAGAATAAAGAAAATTATAAGGAGAAGTTATGAAACTAAAAATTGCAATTATGTCATTACTGACAAGTATATTAATGAGCGCTGCAAGTATAGATTATTTATCTAATAACTCAGCATCTTATTTCCAGAATCCATCTCAAACAGGGAAAATATCTGTGGAAGGAGTTTTTTATAACCCAGCTGGAACAGTATTTCTAGAAGATGGAACTTACCTAAATATGAATATGCAAAATTCCTTAATAGAAGAATCGATGACTTTAAAAGGGAAAAAATATAAATCTAAAAACTATGCAGGAGCACCTTCATTCAATCTTTTATACAAAAAAGATAACTTTTCATTATTTGGAAATGCAAGTGTAGTAGCAGGAGGAGCAACTTTAAAATATAAAGATGGTGTAGCAGGAATAGCTCTTGCGGCAGATGCTTTCAATCAGCTTACAGGTGGACGTTTAGGTGCAACTTTGACTTCAAATAATTTTAAAGGGCAAAACAGATATTATCAACTGATTTTAGGAGGAGCTTACAAAGTTAATGACCAGTTTGCAATATCAGGAGGACTTAGATATGTTCTTGGTGTAAGAAAACTTAAAGGAACTGCCGGATATAGCTATAATCCATTAGTTGGAAGAATGTTAGGATTAAGTGGAAATGACCTTTATATTGATTCAGAAAGAACGGCAAATGGTGTTGGAGGAACAATAGGATTTGACTATAAACCTACTGATACATTAAACATCGCAGTAAAATATGATACTCCGGTAAAAATGAAATTTAAAGCTAAGGCAACTGAAGTGAAAGGAATGTCGATAGCAGGAAGACCGTTAGGAATATCTTTCTTCTATCCTGAATATGCAGATGGTGCACAATATAGAAGAGATTTACCAGGAGTTCTTTCATTAGGAGTTTCAAAAGATGTTGACAGATTTACTTATTCTGCTGGATATATCCACTACTTTAATAAAGCTGCTAAAATGGATAGATTTAAATATAAAGACGGATATGAACTTAATTTTGGTGTAGATTACAGAATTAATGACAAATTTACATGGCATGCAGGATTTAACTATGCAGATACAGGAGCACCAAGAAATACTTTTACAGATGTGGAATATGCTGTAAACTCTCAGATATATGCAACAGGACTTACTTATAAGCCTACAGAAAATTCAGAATGGAAATTTGGTATAGCCCATGTTTCATATAATTCTGCCAACGGTGAAAAGGAAAATACTGCATTGAGAGGAGTATCACTTGACAAATCACAAGTTAAGTACGATAAATCAATAAATGTATTTACAGTAGGATACACACATAAATTTTAAGTTTGAAAATAAATTCAGATTAATATAAAAATAAAAGAAACTGTTTAAAATCAAGTGTTTAAAGCAGTTTCTTTTATTATATAGGTAAAATTTATTGTATAAAAGTATGTGGACTTAATCAGATATTTACTGTATAATATAATAATAAATATTTAACTTGGAAATAGAAAGTATAGAAGGAGCTGATGTGCATGAGTAATTTCATAGTAGACAATTCATTTTGGGAAATTTTTCCGGAAGCCAGTGTAGGAGTGCTAGTTCTAGATAATTTAGATAATACAAAGGAATCTTCAGAAAAAGTGCTAAAATTATTGGAAACTTCAAATGAGGAAGCAAAAAAACACTTAACAGAAGCACAACTGAGTCAAAATCCGGTTATTTCTGTATGGAGGGAAGCTTATCAGAAATTCAAGACTAAAAAAGGAGTACGTGCAAGTATTGAAGCCCTTCTTAAAAGAGTTGAAAAGGGAAATGGTGTAGGAACAATTAATCCATTGGTTGACATATATAATTCTATTTCATTAAAATATGGTATGCCTTGTGGAGCTGAGGATATAGATACATTTGAAGGAAACCTTGTTTTAGGAGTAACAGAAGGTGGAGACGAGTTTTATGCATTAGGCGATGAAGAAAATTCACCAACACTTGCAGGAGAAGTCTGCTACAGGGATGATAAGGGAGCTGTATGCCGTTGTTTTAACTGGAGAGACGGAAAAAGAACTATGATAACAGAAAATACAAAGAAGGCGTTCTTAGTTATTGAAGCTGTAAATTCTGACAGGGATGAGGAAATAGTGAAAGCCCTTGAAGAAATAGCAGTTTATGCAGGAGAAGAGCTCGGAGCAAAGAAAGTAAAATTGGAGTTATTGAAAAAGGATAATAATACATTGGAACTGTAATATTTGATTTATAGAATGAAATATATTTTGTATGGGGTGACTTATGGATTTTAAACATGTCAAGGAAAATGAAGAAAAATCTGTTGCAGAGAAAAAAGAAAAAGTGAACCAGGATTTCTGGAGACAGAAATATCATCTGCAGGGAATTGTAGGATTGATTAACGATCCAAATGGATTTTCACAGTTTAAGGGGAAATATCATCTTTTTTATCAATGGAATCCTTTAAAAACAGATCACACTGCAAAATACTGGGCACATAGTGTGAGTGATGATCTGCTTCATTGGGAAAGAAAAAGTACAGCTCTTAGACCTGATACATGGTATTCTAAAAATGGAGTTTATTCAGGAAGTGGAATAGTTATAGATGAAAAGCTTTATCTGTTTTATACGGGAAATGTAAAGGATGAGAAAGGAAACAGAAGCTCCTATCAATGTTTTGCAATTTCCAGAGACGGGGAAAATTTTGAAAGACTTGAACCAAGTATAGTAAACCAGCCTGATGGATACACAAGACACATAAGAGATCCTAAAATTTGGGAAAAAGATGGGAAATATTATGCGGTTATTGGAATACAAAGTGAAAAACTTGAAGGAAAAGTAGTTTTATACAGTTCAGAAAATATGAAGGACTGGAAATATTTAGGTGAAATTGCAGGTGGAAACAAAGAGCCTTTAGGAGATTTTGGATATATGTGGGAATGTCCTGATTATTTTCAGTTAAAGGATGAAAAAACAGGAAAAATTATGGATATACTGGCAGCATGTCCTCAAGGTCTTGAACCGCAAGGAGATTTGTATAATAACAAATATCAGAGCGGATATTTCTTTGGAAAATTAGACTATGAAAAGCCTGACTTTGAAATAACTTCTGAATTTACTGAACTTGACAGAGGTCATGATTTTTATGCACCACAGACAATGGAAGATGACAAGGGAAGAAGAATTCTCGTTGGATGGATGGGAGTTCCTGAAGAGGAAGACTATCCTACAGTTAAAAATGAATGGCTTCACTGCCTGACTTTACCTCGTGAATTGAAGGTAATAGACGGAGTACTTTATCAGGTGCCTATAAATGAAATGGAAAGCATAAGAGGAGAAAAAACAGAATTTAATGAAACAGTAAATGGAGAAACAGAAGCAGGAAAAGGTACAGCATATGAAATAATAGCTGAATTTTCTGATTTTTCAGATAATTTTGGGCTTAAATTGAGAACTGGTGAAAACAGTGAAACAGTAATAAAGTTTGATTATAAGGAAAAGAAGCTTATTCTGGACAGAAGCAGAGGGGAACAGCCTGATAAAAAGCCTAGAAAAGTATATTTAGGTGATATTGAAAAGCTGGATTTAAGAATATTTGTAGATAATTCATCTGTGGAAGTATTTGTAAATGGTGGAAAGGAAGTATTCAGTTCCAGAATTTTCCCTCAGAAGGATGCCAATGGAATAAAGGTTTTTTCTGAAGGAAATGTAAATGTCAAAATTGAAAAATGGGAATGGCAGGATTAGAAAGTAACAAATAAAAAATTATAAATTAGGAATTATAAGATGAGAGAAAAAAAGAATATAAAATTAGATGCAGTAAATTTACTAGATGAGATTCAGAATGGTAAATACAGTAATATTCAGATGAATTATTACTTCAGCCGGAATGAATATTCAAGAAAAGAAAGGGAATTCATAACAAATATAATAAATGTAACTCTTAAAAACCTTATATTTGTAGATTATGTTCTTGGCCAAACTGTAAGAAATATTCAGAAACGTAAAATAAAGCAGCTTCTGAGAATATCAGCTGCCCAAATATTGTTTATGGATTCTGATAATGCAGGAGTGGTCTATGAAGCAGGAGAAATTTCCAAAATAATAAATAAACATCAGACAGGATTTGTAAATGCCACTTTGCAGGCAATTATTAAAAATAAGGAGGAAATTATAAATGCCATACCTGAAGATAAAAGGGAAGGTATAATTTATTCATATCCTCAATGGCTTGTAAATAAGCTTAAAACCGATTATCCTGAAGATTACACAGGTATAATGAAGGCATATAAAGAACGTAGCTATCTTTCTGTAAGATATAACAGGAAAAAATTAAATAAAGAAAATTTTGAAAAAATATTATTGGAAATAAAAAGCGAAGTTTTATTTTCTGCTGATGAAGTGTATTATCTTTTAAATGGGAATATACTGACAACAGATGAATATAAAAAAGGAGACATTGTAATACAGGATGCTTCTTCATACATTGCGGTAAAAAATCTGAATGTGTCGGAAGAAGATACTGTTCTTGATGCCTGTGCCGCTCCTGGAGGAAAATCTCTGGCAATATTGCAGACATTTACTCCAAAATTGCTTCTGGCAACGGATATACACGAGCATAAAATAGAAGTAATGAGAAAAATGAAGGAAAAGTATGGATATGATAACTTTGAAGTAAAGTTGAATGATGCTACAAAGATTGAAAACCTGAATATGAAGTTTGATAAAATTTTACTTGATGTCCCATGTAGCGGACTTGGAGTTTTACGTAAAAAACCTGAGAAAATATATAATATGACATCTGATGATATTAAAAATTTGAAGAAGTTGCAGAAAAAAATATTTGACAGTGCATATTCATGCTTGAATGATGAAGGAGTAATTTTATATAGCACATGTACCTTTACTAAAAATGAAAATACAAATAATCTGCAGTATTTTTTAGAAAAATATGATGATTTAAAAGTGGAAGAAATAGAAATACCTGAAAATGTAATTATTAATAAAGATGAATTTGGTGGAACTTATATAAGCTATAAAAATCAATTTTTAGATGGTTTTTATATAGTTAAGATGAAAAAAATAAAAAAATAAATTTTAGAAAGGATATCCGATATGCAATTTAATCTGAACAGTGATGTCAGCTTTATATTGGAACAACTGAATAAAAACGGAAGAGGATTTCTTGTTGGTGGAGCTGTCAGGGATATGATAATAGGACGTAATCCCGGAGATTATGACTTTGCAACGGATATTGAATACAGCAGGCTGAGAGAAATATTTGCAGATTACAGTCCAAAAGAAGTGGGAGCCCATTTTGGAATACTCATGATAAAGCTAAATGGAAAAAGTTATGAAATTGCCAGATTTAGGAAGGAAAAAGGAGTATACAACAGTAGACATCCTAAGGAAATTAAGTTTATAAATAGTATAGATGAAGATCTTGCAAGAAGAGATTTTACAATAAATGCACTTGCATATAATGAAAAAACTGGAATTATAGACTTGTACAAGGGGAAAAAGGATTTAAAGTACAAAACAATAAGATTTGTAGGAAATCCTAAACTTCGTATAGAAGAAGATGCATTAAGGATAATGAGGGCATTCAGATTTATTTCAAAACTTGGTTTTAGCCTTGATAAAAAAACAGCAGAAGCTATTTACGAGAAGAGAAGATTTCTGAGTAAAATTTCAAAGGAAAGAATTTTCGATGAGCTTAGTCAGATTCTTTTAGGCCCTCATGTAAAAAAGGCATTATATGAAATGAAAAACCTTGGAATACTTGAGTTTATAATACCTGAGTTTAGATATACATATAAATTTAATGTTGGTGATTTTAAAAATAAAACTACTCTTTTCAATCATATTGTAAATACGGTAGGGTTCTGTAAAAGAGATTTGATTACTAGACTTGCGGCTTTGTTTCATGACCTTGGGAAAATAAATACGCGAATAATAGATGCCAAAGGAAATTCCTTTTATTATGGGCATGAAAAGGAAAGTGCACTTATTGCCGAGGAAAAGCTTCGTCATTTGAAGGTATCAAAGGATATAGTGTTTTCAGTTAGAAATCTAATATTGAATCATATGGTAATAGATAAGGATTTATCAGTAAAAGGATTGAAAAAGCTTATTATGGAGCTTGGCAAGGAAAATATTGGAAGGCTTTTTGACCTACTTTCTGCAAATATTAATTCCAAAACTGATTTAGACAGGGAAAAAGAAAAGATTTTAATTGAAGGTTTAAAAAACAGAATAGAAGAAATAGAGAAAATGGGAAAAATTCCTGATATAAGGGAGATTGAAATATCAGGAGTAGATTTGATAAATTTAGGTTTTCACGCAAAGGAAATAGGTAAAATAAAAAGTGAAGTATATGATTTGATTTTGGGTGAAGAACTTGAAAACGAAAAAGAAGCAATAATCTCTTATTTATCTGAAAAATATAAATTAGGTACATTTAAGAGGGAGAAATCCTGTGGAGCTGTTGTCTATAATCCTGATAAACAGGCGTTTCTAATAATAAAAATGCTAAATGGGAACTGGGGATTTCCTAAAGGGCATACTGAAGATAAGGAAACAGATATTCAGACTGCCATGAGGGAAGTGAGAGAAGAAACAGGAATAGATATAGAAATAGTGGATGGATTTAAAAAATCTATTAAATATATTCCTTTTCCCGGAGTTTTAAAGGAAGTTATATTTTTCATTGGAATAACAAGGGAAGAAAAGGTTACCATTGATAAGAATGAAATAGAAGATTATATGTGGTGCACTTATGGAGAAGCCTTAAAAATGATAACTTACAAACCTCAGAGGGATGTAATGGACAGTGCATTGAAATTTATTAAAAATTACTACGGAGGTGATAAAAATGATATACATGGATAAAGCGGCTACTTCCTATCATAAACCTGAAGAAGTGGCAAAAGCTGTATACGAAGCTGTAAAGGCTACTGGAAATAGTGGAAGAGGAGCTAATTCCGCTTCACTGAACAGTACGAAAATGCTTTATGACACAAGGGAGAAACTTTGTAAACTTTTTAATGGAAAGGATTCTTCAAGAATAGCATTTACCCATAATGCAACAGAAGCGTTAAATATTGTGATTAGGGGTTTATTTAAGGAAGGGGATCATATTATTACTACAGAAGCTGAACATAATTCGGTTCTGAGACCTCTTTACCGTAGCAGAAAGGAAGAAAATACAGAACTTACCTTTATAAAATGTGATAAAGAAGGAAGACTTCTTATTTCAGAAATTGAAAAAAATATAAAGGAAAATACTAAGGCTATTATATGTACTCATGCTTCCAATCTTACGGGAAATATAATGGATATTGAAAAAATAGGAAAAATATGCAGGGAAAATAATCTTATTTTTATTGTTGATGCATCTCAAAGTGCAGGAAGTATACCTGTAGATATTGAAAAACAGAATATAGATGTATTATGTTTTACAGGACACAAGAGTCTTTATGGAGCTCAGGGGACAGGTGGCCTATATGTCAGGGAAGGAATTTTGATTGATCCCCTAAAAGTTGGTGGAAGCGGAATAGATACATATAATACTGAACATCCTGCTGAAATGCCTGAAAGACTTGAAGCCGGTACTTTAAACAGTCATGGAATAGCAGGACTTAGAGCTGGGCTGGATTTTATAAACAGTACAGGGCTTGAAAAAATTCACAATAGGGAAAAAGAACTTATGTGGAGATTTTACAATGGAGTAAAAGATATAAAAAATATAAAAATTTATGGAGAGTATTTTGATACTGATGGTAGGGCGATTGACAGGATTTCCATCGTTACAATTAATTTAGGGGATATTGACTCTGCCGAAATATGTGATATACTTAATGAAGAGTATGATATTGTTACGAGGGCAGGAGGACACTGTGCTCCTTTAATGCATAAAGCCTTAGGAACTGAGGTACAGGGAGCTGTTAGATTCAGTTTTTCCTATTTCAATACAGAAGAAGAAATAGATACGGCGATTAATGCAATTAAAGAAATAGTGGAACTCTTTTAAGTGTTTTAGTCCTTGTGAAAATAATATTATATAAAATACTATTATAAGGGAGAGATTTATATGGAATTTAGTAATTCGAAAAAAGGTCAATTTGTTTTTGGTTTGTTAGCAGGATTAGTTGCAGTTGTTTTGGCGATGTCCGGGAATCCTAAGAACATGGCTATTTGTGTAGCATGTTTTATAAGAGATATGGCAGGTTCAATGAAGTTTCACACAGCTGCGGTAGTCCAGTACTTTAGACCTGAAATAGTAGGATTTGTTCTGGGGTCATTTATAATTTCTAACTTTACAAAAGAATATAAGGCAACAGGAGGATCATCACCTGTAATAAGATTTTTCTCAGGTGTGGCAATGATGATAGGTGCCCTTGTATTTTTAGGATGTCCTTTAAGAATGATTATACGTATGTCAGCAGGAGATCTTAGTGCATATGTTGGATTTATAGGACTTCTGGCCGGTATAGCAACTGGAATTTTCTTCTTGAAGAGAGGATATTCCCTAGAGAAAAAGGTTGAAATAAGAAAAGAAAATGGATATATATTTCCTGCAGTATTAGTTTTACTGTTAATATTAAGTGCAACAACAGGACTATTTGCTGCAAGTCAGAAAGGACCTGGAAGTGTGCACGCACCTTTACTTATTTCTTTAGCAGGTGGTATCGTATTTGGTATCGTAGCACAGAGAGCAAGAATATGTTTTGCAGGAAGCTTCAGAGATATACTTCTTATGAAAAATTTTGAATTAGCGACTCCAATTTTTGGAATGTTTATTGTACTGTTAATTTTTAATATAGCAACAGGAAATTTCAAATTTGTTGCTTATGGTCCAATAGCTCACCCTCAAGTAATCTGGAACATTTTAGGTTTGTATGTAGTTGGACTTGCCGGAATACTTATGGGAGGATGTCCATTAAGACAGTTAATTCTTGCAGGCCAAGGTTCATCTGACTCTGTAATAGCTGTTCTTGGAATGTTCGTAGGTGCAGGTGTGGCACATAACTTCAATTTAGCAGGGGCAGCAGCGGCAAAAGCAACAGCAACAGCTCCGGCATCAGCAGGAGGACCTGGAATAAATGGTCAAATAGCAACTATAATCTGTATAATATTCTTACTGATTGTAGGATTTATAGGAAGTAAGAAGGAAAGTTAATAATGAGGAAAAAAGAATTAAAGGCGGTAGTAGCATTTCACACTACCGCCGAAGCTATAAAATTTGAAAAGGCATGCAAGAGGGAAAAAGTGAAAGGACGTCTAATAACAGTTCCAAGGGAAATTTCTACGGGATGTGGATTTGCGTGGTGCTCTGATTTAGAGCTGAAAGAAAAATTGAGAGAAGTATGTAAAATGGAAAATATTGATAGTGAAATCTATGAAATATATAGATAAACAAAAACTATATTTAATCATTTATTAGAATTTTACTCATATAAAACAGTTATTCATCAAGAAAAAATCAAAAACTCGCCTAAAGGCTCAAACAATGATTTTTTCTAAATTCATTTCCTGTTTTAAATTGTAAAATTTTAAATAATTCTTAAATATAGTTTTTGTTTATATATATTTTTCTACATACTAAGAAAAAACAAATGGAATATATTCTGAAAAAAGATTATAATTAGATTAAAATGTGAAACATAAAAAAGGGAGATGGTATTGATGTTTATTTTACGAATGCTGCTGGAAATAGCAATAATGATTATTTTATGTGTTATTGCGGGATTTGTTGTGGTGAAGATAATTTTTAAGAAGAAAGGCAAGAAAAAATTATCAATAAAAAAAGTAAAAACTGTTGTGTTTGATGTGAGTAAAGTGAAGGAAGATGTGGCAATTCCAGCAATAAAAGGTAAGGATGAACTGGCATATTATGAGGTATTGCAGGGATTAAATGATATTGCTGAGGATAAAAATATAAAAAAAGTGATAATTGATGTAGATGAACTTAGCTTAACCTTTTCACAATTGGAGGAAATTTCAAAAATTTTTGATAAAATTAGAAAAAATAAGGAAGTTGTAGCGATAGGAACACTTTTTGATGAAAATAGATATAAACAGGCATTGCTTGCAGATAAGATTTATATGCTTGATACAAGACAGTCAACTCTTGTTTTTAGAGGATATCTGCATAAGGAAATGTACTTAAAGTCATTTCTGGAAAAATTTGGAATAAGGATGAATGTACTTCATATTGGGAATTATAAGGTTGCTGGAGAAAAATATAATCACAATGAAATGTCTGAAGAAAAGAAGGAGTCTATAAAAAATATAAAGGATAAGGTTTTCGAGGACTTTGTGAAATTGGTAAAGAATAAAAGGGGAACTGATATTGAAGAAGAAATACTGAATGGTAATCTTATTTTTGCTGGAAAAGAAAAGGCAATGGAATATAAATTGATTGACGGTGTTGCAGATTATGATGAAATTGGAATAAATTATAAGGAAGATACTGTTTCACTTGAGGATTACATTTCAATGTCAAAAGAGAAAAAAGAGAAGGCAAAGGATACGATTGCAGTAATAAATCTTGAAGGTGTCATAGATGGAAGAAATTCTAAGAAAAGTATTACTTACGAAAATGTATGTGATAAGTTGGAAATATTGGAGAAAATGAAAAACTTGAAAGGGCTTGTATTAAGAATAAATTCTCCTGGAGGAAGTGCCCTGGTTTCTGAAAAAATATATAAAAAATTGAAAAAAGTTACAGTACCTATATATGTTTCAATGGGAGATCTTTGTGCCAGTGGTGGATATTATATTGCTACAACTGGAAAGAAATTATTTGCAAATAGCATTACTTTGACAGGTTCAATAGGTGTTGTTATGATGTATCCTGAAGTTGTGGAAACATTGAAAAAACTGGATGTTAATCTGGAAGGTTTTGAAAAAGGATCAGGATTTGATATGTTAAATCCGTTTGAAAAACTGGGGGAAGATTCAAAAGAGAAGATAATTTACAATATGAATGAAGTGTATGCTGAGTTTAAGGAACATGTAATGAAAGCCAGAGGAATGAATGAAGAGGAACTTGAAAAAATTGCACAGGGAAGAGTATGGCTGGGAAGTGAAGCCAGAAATATTAATTTAATTGATGAAATTGGTTCCCTTGAAGAATGTATAAAATCAATGGCAGATGATTTGAAACTGGATAAGTACAAAGTAAGAATTATAGAACTGACACAGACTATTAAGGAAACTTTGACAGATATAAAATTACCGTTTGTATCTGAAGAGATTAAGGAAAAAATTGAATTTTTACAGGGAAATATGAATCAAGTTTTGTATTATGAAAATGATTTTAAATTGTAGGTGTTTTCTAGAAATAAAGATAAATGACATTGAGAAATAAAGATATTAATTAATATCCGTTACTCAAGAATATCGTTTACATTCTTTAAAAAATTATGATATAATTAATACGTAGAATAGAAGAAAGAAAAGTTGCTTTTTTATAAGAAAAATTCTTAATAAAAAGATAGAGTGTAGAATATTTAGCAACAGATTAGATAAATAAAAAATTTTATATAGGAAATAAAAGAAGGAGGATATACCAATGAGAAAATTGGAAAATTTAAAACCTGAAAGAGTTTTTTACTATTTTGAAGAAATATCCAAAATACCTAGAAATTCTTATGAAGAAAAGGAAATAAGTGACTTCCTTATGAACTTTGGAAAGGAACATGGACTTGAATGCTATCGTGACGATGTTTTCAATGTTATTTTAAGAAAAAAGGCCAGCCCTGGGTATGAAAATTCACCTAAGGTTGTTTTACAGGGACATACTGACATGGTGTGTGAAAAGGCTGAAGATAGCACACATGACTTTAAGAAGGATCCTATTAACCTGATAGTTGATGGAAAATATCTGAGAGCAGATAAAACAACACTTGGTGCTGATAATGGAATAGCTGTGGCAATGATGCTCGCTATAGCTGAAGATGACAAGCTTGAACATGGACCAATGGAATTTTTATTTACTACTTCAGAAGAAATAGATTTAGGAGGGGCAATGGCTCTTAAACCTGGAGTATTGCAGGGAGATATGCTTATAAATCTTGACTCTGAAGAAGAAGGAATACTTACTGCAGGTTCTGCAGGAGGGGAAAATATTGATGTAATACTTCCTATTAAAAAAGTGACTTCAGATGTAAATTTCAGTTATAAAATTAAATTACAAGGATTTTTTGGAGGACATTCAGGTTCAGAAATACATAAAAATAGAAAAAATTCAAATAAGGCATTAAATGAAATTTTAAAGCTTTTAAATGAAAAATCTGATATTTATCTAGTTTCAGTATCTGGAGGAGGAAAGGACAATGCGATTCCAAGAACTGCAGAAGCTGTAATTTCTTCCAAGGAAGATATTAAGAGTGTAATAGAAGCTGTAGCAAAGGAAATAAAGGAAAAATATATAAAAGATGAACCTCAGACAGAAATACTGGTTGAAGAAGTTGATAAAATAACTGAAACTTTGGATAAAGAATCTGCTGACAAGTATATTCATCTGCTTGAAGAAATTCCTACCGGAGTGTACAGTTTCATGAAGGAATACCCTGAAATTGTTGAGGCTTCTGATAATCTGGCAATAGTAATAACAGGAGAAGATAATATAAGAATTATAACTTCAATGAGAAGTTCTGAACCTCACGTTCTGGAAGAACTTAAAGGAAAAATAGTTGCAATTGCTGATAAATACAATGCAAGTTATGAATTTTCTGCAAAATATCCTGAATGGAGATACAGATCTGAATCAGTTTTAAGGGAAAAAGCTGTAGAAGCATGGAAGGAACTTACAGGAAAAGACATGATAGTTCAGGTAATCCATGCGGGACTTGAATGCGGTGCCATTATGGAACACTATCCTGATATGGATTTCATAAGCATAGGTCCTGATATGCAGGATGTACATACGCCTGAAGAAAAACTTGATATAGCTTCAACAGAAAAAATTTATAATTATGTAACTAAATTATTGAAAAATTTAAAATAATAATTTAAGTAAGTAATTAGAAAAAGTGTTTAAAATCGCTTTTTAAACAATATTGAACAGAAAAAAATTTAAAGATAAAAAATAAAAAATACTTCATCTTTTATGCTAAATTCAATAATTCCTTAAGATTTCAAATTGGATTATTTTGCACTGGAGTATTTTTTATTTATATATTGAAAAATTATATTTATCAGAAAATATGATATAATATAAGTATAGAAGTATATATAATAATTTAGGAGCTGAGATTATGAGATTTGGTATAATCGGAACTAACTGGATTACTGACAAGTTACTTGATGCAGGAAGTCAAATAGAAAATTTTGAACTGACGGCAGTATATTCAAGGACTGAAGAAAAAGCCAGGGAATTTGCTGATAAATATAATGTTAAAAATATCTTTATTGATTTGAAGGAAATGGCTGAAAGTGATTTAATAGACGGAGTTTACATTGCTTCGCCAAACTCTTTCCATTGTGAACAGAGTATACTTTTTCTTAAAAATAGAAAAGCGGTATTATGTGAAAAACCTTCAGTTTCAAATTCTTCTGAACTGGAAAAGGTTATAAATACTGCAAAAGAAAATGATACTTTATACATGGAGGCCCTAAAAATTCCGTTTATTCCTACTTATAATGCCTTAAAGGAAAACCTTCATAAAGTTGGAAAGATAAGAAAAGTTGTAGCAAATTACTGTCAGCATTCATCCAGATATGAAGACTATAAAAAAGGTGATGTTAAAAATGCTTTTAAAAAGGAATTTTCAAATGGTGCATTAATGGATATAGGAGTCTATCCTTTATTTTTTGTAATTTCCCTATTTGGAAGTCCTGATAAAATAACTGCTGATGGACTTATCTTTGAGAATGGAAATGGAATTGATGGACAGGGAACAGTTAACATGGTATATGATGAAATGGAAATTACAGTTCTTTATTCAAAAATTGCCAATTCCTATTTACCAACTGAAATTATGGGGGAAGATGGTTCACTTCTGATAGAACATGTTTCTGAAATGGATAAACTTTATTTTATGCAAAGAGGAAGTAATGAGAAGATTGATTTAACATTGCCAAGGAAAGAAAATTCAATGTATTATGAATTGAAGCACTTTGTTGATTTATATGATGAGAATAAAAAAGAATCCCCTATAAATAGCTTTTCACTATCTTTAGAAGTTATGAATATACTGGATGCAATAAGGGAAAAGATAGGAATTGTATTTCCGGCAGATAATAAAAAATAAAAAACTTATGTTATTTTAAATAAAAATAATGTATAATATATATAAAAAAGTAAAGGAGTAACCTATATGAAAAAGTTATTGTTTTTGTTAATGATTTTGTTCGGAGTAGTTAACAGTTTTTCTGCTCATGTCTTAAATAACAAAAATGTTGGTATGTTTACAGATAAAGAAATGATAAATCTTGTATCAGGAGGTTATAATACTGATACTCAGCTGGCTGTTGTTTCTAAAGCAAAGGGAAGTAATCAGGAATCAACTACAAAAGCTGAAAATGATGCAAGACTTACATTACAGAGTACAATCAAGGAATATTCCTATCTAGTATTAAATACATATCTGAAGGAAGCAGGAGTTACAGGACATGGATTCGATACAAAAAAAATGAAAGATATAGCTGATCAGATAGCAAAGGAAGCTTTGATTTCAGCAACTCAGAAAGGAAAATGGATAACAGGGCGTAATGATACTGTGATGCTTTATCTGATAGAAAAGGAAACTGTAAGAAAAATGTCAGCAAAGGCATTTAAGGAAAGATTGACCAACCTTATTGATAAACTGACAGAATACAGAGGTGTATTTGAAACTCTTAAAATAACTGAAGAAAAATAACTGTTAATAAATGAATATAAATGAAATAAAAAAACTCATTAAAATGACAAAGAGCATATTAATGAGTTTTTGTTTATTATGTATCGTTTTTATAAGTAGTTTTAAAAAGCTGTAATTGTTGCAAGTAGTCCAAAGATGACTCCTGGTAAATTTGCAGCTGCAAGAGGGTAGTCTCTCTTTTCTTTTAAAAGTCCGTAACTTGTCCATATTGTACAGTTAATTGCCGCTGCTAAAGGTTGTAGAAAAAATGTTTTATTTCCATGTAAATTTCCTAATATTTGTGGAACATAAGAGACATACATTATTACAGAAAGTATTGTTCCAATCCACCCTAAAATTTTTAGATTTCTTTCATTCATATTTTTCCTCCTATCTTAAAAGAAATTGTTTGTAAAGTGTATCATAATATATTAAAAAAGTCAAAATTTTTTATATACATGTTTTTATTGAAGAATATGAAATTTTGTAGTATAATGAACCAGAATAAATCAGAAAGAAATAAAGAGGAACTGGAAATAAAAGGAGATAGATGTGTAAATGGAACAGATTTTTTCAAGATTTGCCATGCTTGTAGGTGAAGAGGGAATAGATAAACTGAATAATTCAAGTGTAATTGTTTTTGGAATAGGAGGTGTAGGTTCGTATGTGGTAGAATCTCTTATAAGGTCGGGAATCGGGAAAATAACTATGGTGGACTTTGATGAAATTTCAGAATCTAACATTAACAGGCAGATTCATGCATTAAAAAGTACAGTTGGAAAATCAAAGATAGAAGTAATGAAGGAAAGAATTTTAGATATAAATCCTGAATGTGAAGTTATTCTGAAAAAGAAGCTTGTCTTTGAAAATGTACCTGAAATCTTTGAAGAAGATGGTGAAAAATATGATTTTGCTGTTGATTCCATAGATCTTGTTTACAGTAAAATTTCTATTATTGAATACTGTATGAAAAATAATATAGAAATAATATCATCAATGGGATTTGGAAATAAGATGCATCCTGAAAAAATAGAACTGTCTACTATAGAGAAGACTTCTGTCTGTCCTATGGCAAGGACTGTAAGAAGGATTTTAAAGAAAAAGGGAATTAAAGGGCTTGTAGTTGCCTATTCACAGGAAATTAATATTAAGACTGACAAATCAGACTTGCATGCCAGTGAAGAACCTACTGAGTTTAGGGAAAACAATGAAATGCCAAATAAAATTACGCCTGGAAGCAATGCTTTTGTACCAGGAACTGCAGGACTTGTAATATCTGCCTATGTAATAAGAAAACTTTTAGGAATGGAGTAAAGTAAATTTAAGGAGGGTGATTTAAATGCTTCAGATTATAAAAAATAATAAAAATAAAATTATAAAAATTGCAATAATAACAGGGATTGTCTTCTGTGTATTTGGAATAATGGATAAAATATTTGAAAATACTATTTTCAATTTATTTAAAAATTTAACAAAACCTTATTTGGAAAAGGCTTACGAAGAATCAAAAAAACTGTTCTTTACTTTGTCATTACTGAAGGGAACAGCAGATGTCATTGAAGGAAGCACAGTTAATGTAAATATGATACTTGGAATGAATGTAGAGATAGGAGATATTGTAAAGCCTATTTATGATATAATAAATACAATATGGCAAATATCACTGGCGAGTGTAGTTGTTTTAAAACTGGAAACAATTTATTATGAAATATTCAGGGTGAAAATAGCATCAATTCTGATTTTTATTTCGCTGGTTGCTTATTTTCCATATACTTTTACTAAGAATAAAATTACAGAAATTTTAAAAAAAGTATCA
Source organism: uncultured Leptotrichia sp. (assembly GCA_937925095.1). GTDB lineage: Bacteria > Fusobacteriota > Fusobacteriia > Fusobacteriales > Leptotrichiaceae > Leptotrichia_A. The sequence continues at coordinate 36,884 of CALEXX010000004.1, read as the reverse complement.
AAATATACGTTTTCTCTGCTGATTTTTATTTATATTCTTCTCCCAAGTGCAATTTTAATAAGCTCAGGAGTATCAAACTATTTTGAAAATGAATATAAGAAACCTGCCGTTGCACAGTTAACTGCAAGTCTTGACAAGCTGAATAAAGTTAAGGACGGATTATTCGTAATCGAACAGTCTAAAGGATTATTTAATATACCTGGTCAGATTGAAAGTGCCAAAGAAAGATTTAACGGTTTTGGAAATGAGATAAACAATGTTTCAAAAAGCCTTACAGACAATACTCCTATAATTATAGGAATAACACTGCTTTCCTATCTGATTATACCGTTGCTTGTAATTGTATTCCTATACAAGCTGATGAAGGATATATTCTGGGAAAAATTGAAAAAGTAGAAATTAAAAAAGAGGATATTCAAAATTAAAATGTATTGTACGAAAAAAACTATATTTATTCATTTATTAGAATTTTACTCATATAAAACAGTCATTTATTAAGAAAAAATCAAAAACTCGCCTAAAGGCTCAGACAGATGATTTTTTCTAAATTCATTTCCTGTTTTAAATTGTAAAATTTTAAATAATTCTTAAATATAGTTTTTCACTTTAACACTTTATTTTTTAGATATCCTCTTTTTTTAATTTCTAGTATTGTGATATTCCCAGATTAAATCCGTTTCTTGCCACAGGAACGCCTCTCAAGTCATAAGCAGTCCAAGTTCCGTCAGCGGCATAATTTCTTATTTTTCCTTTAAGCTTTATAGCACCGTTATTGTAATATTGTTCGAAATCTCCATTTCCGTTTACAAGTTCAGCTTTTCTTTCTTTTGATCCATCAGGATATTGTCCTTTAATTGATTTTAATTTACCATAATCATAAGTTTCAGTAAGTCTTTTTATGTTTCTTCCTTCTGAAGCAGGATAGTACCAGTTCCATTCATTATCCCTTACATTATCTACATATGTACCTTCAGCTTTTAGACTTCCGTCTGTATAGTATGAAACTGATTTTCCATTTTTTCTTCCGTTTCTATAAATATCTTCCTGTGTCTTTATTCCGTTAGAAAATTTTATTTCAGTCCCTTCCTTTACACCATTACTGTATTCAGTTGCTGAAGTTAAACTTCCTTTATCATCAAATTCATATTTTGGACCATCTAAAACACCGTTTCTGTAATTACTTATAACAGTTGAGTATCCGGTAGATAAACTGAAATCTATTTCTTCACCATTTTTTTGTCCATTTCTGTATTCTGAAACCTTTGATACACCTCCGTCACCATTAAAGTAATATACTTTTCCGTCAAGTACACCATTTCTGTAATTTTTTATGGATTGTATTCCATAATTATAATTATACTCAACCAGTGATCCTGTAATAGGAGAGTTACTTTCCAGACTTACAACAATTCCATTGGAGTTGGCAGTATTTTCAGATGTGTAGTAATTTCTGCTATCCAGTATTCTATGCTGTTCAGAATAATAATTTCCTGATGATTTTGGTCTTGTATTTGGATTTATGGCAGCTGTAGCACTTATTGCTATAATTGAAAATAATACGATAATAAGTTTTTTCATGAGTTTCTGCCTCCTTTCTGTATTTTCAATTATAACAAATAAAAATTATAATTTCATTTGAAATTTTTCAATTAATATTTCTATAATGAAAAAAATATGATATAATAAATATAAAACTGTTTGAAAGAGGAATAAATATGAATGAGATAAAACAACGGTTGGAAGAAAAGTACTTAAAAATGGAAGATTATTATAATATCTCTTTTGATGTGTTGAAAAGAATATTTAAGCAGAATAAAATGCTTATAATAATTTTTATTTTAATTAATATGTCGATAAAAATTATTGCTGAAAAATATCAGGGATTTCTGAAGTTTCTGGAAATAACAGGAGCATTTGACTTTACAGAAGTTAAAAACTACTGGTATTCTGTAAATGCCAGTATAGTATTATCAGCTATTTCAATTCTTGTTTCTTTAATTATTTTAAGAAAAGCAGGGGCAATTATAGAAGAAGATAAGGGGAAATTTATACAGGAAACAGTCATGAAATTTTTTATGCTAATTTGTACAGCACTTGCATTATTAATGGTTTTCTCTGTATTATTGACAGTATTGTGGGCTGCAATTTTTGTAATTTATTTTTCTTTTTCAGGAATTGAAAAACTCTCTTTAAACAATATGAAAGGTATATCATCTATTAATATTTTTATATATATTACAATTGCTATATCTGCTATAATTTTTGTTTTAAAAATGCTATATTTTGTCCAGATGTATTTTTTAAGAAAAATAGGAATGTATGAAGCTCTCGTTTATAACTTTCATCTATGTAAAAAAAATAGGTTGAGAATTATACTTCCAGTAGCATTGCTAGTAATTTTGAATATATTACTTAACCTCCCTTTTGGTATTTTAGGTTTTGTAACACTATTTTCAAAATATAAATTTTTGATAATCATTATAGCATCAGTATTAAACAGCATATTGAGTATATTTTTTATTTTGCTGACAACAGTTGTATATTTAAATGTAGAATATATGGATTTAAGAAAAAAATAGACAGATTTATTGCCAAAAAGGAATTTTTATTTGAAAAAAACAATGAAAATTGTTATTATATAAGTATAATTTAATTGAAGAGTCATAATAATTTTAGGAGGATACATGAAGATTTTCGATATATTTAAGTCAACGGAAGATAATAATAAAAATAATGAAGACATTATAGAAAATGTAGTAGAAGATTCTCTTCCTGAGGTAGAACCAGAAGAAGAGGAAAAAATATCCTACTATGACGAATTTGGTAAAGAACATATAGTAGAAAAAAAGAAATGGGTAGAGAAAAAATTGAATCCCGATATAAGAAAAAACTGGGACAATGTAGAAGCTTTATATCCAATCGTTTTAGATGCCTTTTCAAAGGAAGCTTATGCTGAAGTGCAGGAAGCCTGCCTCAGAATATATTCAATGGATAAGAATAAAGAAAGAAAAGCTAATATATTAGGGACATACTATATAAAAACAGGTGCGTATGACCGTGCTATTGAAATGTATAAAAAATACCTTTCCACAGAAACTGCGACTGAGTCTATATATGTGAATTATGCAACTGCACTTGAAGGAGCAGACAGAACATGGGAAGCAGAATCAATATATCTTAGAGCGTTAAAGCTTAATCCAAACTCTGTTGCAGCCTTCAGAAATTATTTTAAACTTATAAGAAGAAAAGGAACAAAGGAATATTTAAAACAGCTTGAGAAATTTTCTTCTGAAAAAGGTTCGTGGAGGGCAAAACTTACTTTGGCGACTGATTATTTTAAAAGAGGGGACAAGGATAACGGTAACATATATTTAAAAGATGCTTTACGTGAATCCAGCTACAATGCAGAAACAATGGCTGTGGCATCAGGAATTTACAGTATGAATCATTTGTTTGAAGAACTTGAGGAATATGTATTTCCATTTTATATTCCTGAAAAACATGGAGCTTATACAACTTTAAATATTTTGGAATACTATAAAGTAAAAAAAGATTATAAAAAAGGACTTGAATTATGTAAATTTACTTCAAAATATTCATGGCCTGAATTTTTTGATAAGTTTATAGCCTACGAAGATGAATTTTTAAAGATTCGTTCAGAAGCTGAACAGAATGTACCAAAAGAAGGGGAAAGTAGTTTCTTCTCTACAAACTATCCGTTATGGTATTATAATTTCAACGAACCTAACTGGCTATTGAATAATAGTGAAAGAGGAAAACCGAACTTGCTTGTACTATCTTTTACAGCATTGGGAGAACAGTCTGATTTTGCTGAAAATCTTGCGGTTTCATTGCCATTGCAGTTAAATGAAACATTACATTACAAAACTAATTTAAATTATCAGGTGGCAATTTATCATAATAGGGATAAAATTTTCGTATCTAGAAAAAAATATAGCGTAGATTATATAAATCTTATAAAAAAACAAAATCCAAAATTAGATTATGTTTTATCAGGAAATATAATGAAGGTACCTAACAGCTATGAAAAATACGATATTGAAATATATCTTTATGACTATGTAAATGAAGCAAAAGTAAGATTAGTTAATAAAATTTATGAACAGGATGAGCTGTATCAGGTACAGAACGACATGTTTGATAAATTTAATGAGTTTTTCAAATGCTTGAATAAAAATCATATAAAATATGAAAATGACTATGATAACCTGCTTTTATTCAGTCAGAAGATAAAATTCCTTATGACAGATGAAAGAAATAAAGAATTTCAAGCATGGAGATATAAAAAGCTGTTTATTGATCAGATAAAGGTTGTATTAAATGACCAGAAAAACGATTTGAAGAAAATAAATTTAATTGTACTTCTTTATGAACTGAAAAAATACAACAGTCAGTTATTGAAAGGACAAAAGCCTTTAATTTACGATATGATTTATAAGGAAATCTTTAAAACACCTACTTTAAAACTATTGACACCTATTATATATAATGTATATAATGATGAAGAAAATTATAACAGTTACATGGAAGAACTTCAACAGAACAGTCCTATTTACATAAAATGGATAAATAAATTTTTAGATTATGTTAACTAGAGGTGTGTATGAATATTAATAAAAAATTATTGGCTATATTTCCAATTATTTTGTATATAATTGCCAATATGATGTTTTATAGTGTTATTTTCAATGATTATGTAAACAGAAAAGTCTTTTTCATTACAGGCTTTCTGTTTTTATGTGAAATTATATTCTGGATTACAGTTTTCTACTTTATAAATAAAGTAAAAAGCATACAGCAATGGGAAAAATACCTGATTGAAGGAATTTTTCTGGCAGGAGTTGCATCTGCTGGTATAGGGAGAATTCTTCTGAACAGTTCCCCTTATGTAAATGATCTTTTAAATAGTAATACAACGTTGATTTATCTTTTTGGTAGCGGAAGGGTATTAATGCTGTTTTGTGGATTTTTGCTGTTTGGTTATGTTTATAAGCCTGTAAACTGGTTAATACGTTTGGTTGCAATTTTGAATATTCTCGTTGCAATATTGATATGGGTTGATTTTGACAATACCCTTTCCTCATCAGTTAGAATAATAATGGGGCTTATAGCAATTATATATATTTCACTTTTTAAAGAAAATGAAATGCAAGAAGTAAAAATGGAGGTAAAAAATGAAAAGAAAGCTGATTAAGATGTTATTAATGGTAATATTGATATCTTTTACAGTAAATAATACTTATTCATATAATTTACTCGGAAAAATTTTAAAACCAAAATCTGATAAGGAAGCAACTAATACAGGTAATTCAAATGGATCTGAGAAAGTTCGTGAAAAAAGAACAGTAAGTAATTCAGCAGGAAGTATAGTACTTGATTCAGAATATGATTCTGTTGGTCAGAATTACAGGGAAAGATTTATAATTTTACATTATACAGCATTAAATAGGGAGAAATCACTGGCAGCACTGACAAAAAACCAGGTAAGTGCACATTTTCTTGTATCAGATGATAAAGATGATCCGGTTTTTGCACTAGTTCCTGAAGGAAAAAGGGCATGGCATGCAGGAGACAGTGAATGGAAAAATACAAAAAACTTAAATGACAGCTCACTTGGAATAGAAATCGTTAATGATGGGGATGTTTCAGGACAATTTGTTCCATATAAAAGCTTCCAGATAAAAAATGTGGCTGTTCTTGTAAAATATCTTGCTGAAAAATATGATATTCCAGCTACAAATATAATAGGACATTCTGACATAGCACCTCAAAGAAAGTCTGATCCAGGGCCATTATTTCCTTGGAAAGAACTATATACAAAATACAACATAGGAATGTGGTACGAAGAGTCTACAAAGAGATCCTACGAAAATCAATATTCTTCTGGACTAGGTAGTATATCTGTTTCAGAGATGCAAAAAGAACTCAAAAAATTTGGTTATACGATAGAAATAACAAATCAATGGGATAAACAGGCTAAAAATGTAGTAAGAGCATTTCAGCATCACTTTAGACCTTCAAAATATGATGGAGTAATGGATGTTGAAACATATGCAATATTAAAGGCATTAAATGAAAAATACAATAAAAAATAGAAACTATGAAAGGAGAATAATAACTTAATAATGGGGAATAAAACTAAATATTGAGTTATTAAACAGTTATGAAATTTTCAAATAGAATTTTAGGAATGCAGTATTCACCAATAAGAAAACTGGTTCCGTTAATAGACAAAGCAAAAAAAGAGGGAGTAACAGTATATGAGCTTCATATTGGGCAGCCGGATGTAAAAACTCCGGATACATTTTTTGAAGGGTTGAATAATTTTAAGGAAAAAATTGTGAAATATGCCAATTCAGCTGGAATACTTGAATTAAGGGAATCTTTTTCAAAATCTTATGAAAAGAGTGGAATTGATATAACTCCGGATGAAATGCTTATTACACATGGTGGAAGTGAAGCTATACAAATGACATTACAGACTATTTGTAATCCGGGAGATGAAGTATTGATTCCGGAACCATATTATACAAACTATGAAAGTTTTTTAAAGACAGCAGAAGCGGTTCTAGTACCGATTGAAACTTCAATTGAAAATCATTATCATCTACCGGTAAAGGAAGAAATTGAAAAACTTATAACTCCACGTACAAGGGCAATAATGTTTTCAAATCCAAGTAATCCTACAGGAATTGTTTTTACTGCCGAAGAAGTGGAAATTATTAAGGAAATTGCAATAAAACATGACCTTTGCATTATTTCTGATGAGGTATATAGACAGTTTATATATGATGAAGAAATTGAATACAAATCATTTATGACTATACCTGAAATAAGTGACAGAACTATACTGATAGACAGCATTTCTAAGCACTATAGTGCATGTGGTGCGAGAATTGGTGTTCTGGCTTCGAAAAATAAGGAATTTATTGCTCAGGTATTGAAACTTTGTCAGGCAAGACTGTCAGTTTCTACGATAGAACAGATTGCAAGTTCAAACCTGATTAATACGCTGGATACTTACATAGACAATGTCAGACTTGAATACAAGGTAAGAAGAGATCTTATGTACAATCATCTGAAGGAAATACCTGGAATTGTTTCATTTAAACCTAGCAGTGCCTTTTATATTGTTGCGGAACTTCCTGTTGATAATATAGAAGATTTTATTAAATGGTTGCTGACAGAATTTAGATATAAAAATCAGACGTTATCTTTTGCAACAGGACCAGGATTCTATTCTCAGAAAGGAAAAGGAACTAAAGAAGCAAGATTCTCTTTCTGTACGCACAACCTTACTGAAATAGAAAATGGAATGAAGGTTCTAAAAAGAGCGTTAGAAGCATATAATAACAGATAAATTTTAAGGAATGATATAGATTTGATAGAAAAAAATATAAAAGATGCAAAAGAAATTTTAGAAAGAATGAACCCAAACCAGAAAATAAATTATCATACAATATTGACTAAACTGGTTGATGACTGGAAAAAAAGTGAAATAAGGCCCAAAATACTGATTCACAGCTGTTGTGCACCATGCAGTACATACACTCTTGAATTTCTTTCAGAATATGCCGATGTTACTGTACTTTTTGCCAATTCCAATATTCATCCTAAAGCTGAATATGAGAAAAGGGCTCTTGTGCAGAAGGAATTTATCGATAACTTTAATGAAAAAACAGGAAATAGTGTAGGTTTTATCGAAGATGAGTATAATCCTGCGAGTTTTTTTCAGAAGGTAAAGGGACTGGAAGAGGAAAAAGAAGGCGGTGCCAGATGTACTTCATGTTTTCAGATGCGGCTTGATATTGTTGCAAAGAAGGCTCAGGATTTAGGTTATGATTATTTTGGAAGTGCTCTTACACTAAGTCCTAAGAAAAATAGCCAGCTGATTAATACTCTTGGTCTTGAAATACAGGAAATATTTGATGTGAAATATTTGCCTTCAGATTTTAAGAAAAACAACGGATATAGCCGTTCGATTGAAATGTGTAAGGAATATGATGTTTATAGGCAGTGCTACTGCGGATGTATTTTTGCTGCAATGGATCAGGGGATAGAGTTTGAATAAAAAGAATTTTATATAGACAAAAAAGAGAGATGTAACCTAATTAACAGTTCATCTCTCTTTCTTAATTATATTTAAGTATTACTTATTTTTTAAGATATCTCTTATTTCAGCAAGTAAAGTTTCTTCTTTTGTAGGAACTTCTACAGCAGGTGCTTCTTCTTCTTTTGCAGGTTTTTTCAGTTTATTAACTAATTTTACCATTAAGAAAATAACAAAAGCCATTATCAAAAAATTTACTATATTTTGAATAAAACTACCATATAATATAGCAGCTTCAGGAGTATCACCTGAAGCAGGTGTAATAACAATTTTTAAATTACTGAAATTAATTTTTCCTAATATAATTCCCAAAATAGGCATTATCATATCGTCAACAAGTGAAGTTACTATTTTACCGAAAGCGGCCCCTATAATAACCCCAACAGCAAGATCCATTACATTTCCTTTAGAAATAAAATCTTTAAATTCTTTAAACATTAAATATTCTCCTCTCAAATTTTTTCTATTTATTATAATGTATTTTTGAAAAAATTACAACAATTAATTATACAAATGTAAGAAAAATTAAAGAGAAAACAAATTTTTTTTATTAAAAAGAAATTTTTTGTATAAATTTAGCAAATATTTTTTTATAAACACTAGGAAAAAAAGCAAATTTATTATATAATAAAAGGAAATAAAAAATTAGAATTGATATATGGAAGGAAACAATATAAATGTCAAATCAAAAAAATAAACGTAATTTTTCTATAATTGCCCATATAGATCATGGGAAATCAACTATTGCAGACAGACTGCTTGAAGTAACAGGAACTATCACTCAAAGGGAAATGGTAGATCAGGTACTTGACAGTATGGATCTTGAAAGGGAAAAAGGAATAACAATTAAGGCCCAGGCAGTAACACTTAACTACAATGCCAAAAATGGGGAAACATATGAGTTAAATCTTATAGATACACCAGGTCACGTAGACTTTATTTATGAAGTTTCAAGATCGCTTGCTGCATGTGATGGAGCACTTCTAGTTGTGGATGCGGCTCAGGGAATTGAAGCTCAGACATTGGCAAACGTATATCTTGCCCTTGAAAATGATCTGGAAATATTACCAGTTATAAATAAAATAGATTTACCGTCAGCAGATCCTGACAGAGTAAAACTGGAAATTGAAGATGTTATTGGACTTCCATCTGATAATGCAGTGCTTGTGTCAGGAAAGACAGGACTTGGTATTGAAGATCTTCTTGAAGCTATAGTTGAATATATTCCAGAGCCTAAAGGGGATGCAGATGCTCCACTAAAAGCTCTTATATTTGATTCACATTATGATGATTTCAGGGGAGTAATCACTTACATAAGAATAGTGGAAGGAAAACTGGCCAAAGGTGATAGAATAAAGATTATGTCAACAGATAAGGAATTTGACATACTTGAAGTTGGAATTTTCTCACCTAAAATGAAGGAAGTAAAGGAACTGACAGTAGGGTCAGTAGGATATATTATTACAGGAATAAAGTCAATAAAAGATACACAGGTTGGGGATACAATTACGCATGTAAAAAATCCTACAAATTTACCACTTGCAGGATACAGACCTGCACTAAGCATGGTATTTGCCGGAGTTTATCCAATATCTACCGATGATTATGAAGATTTGAGGGAAGCATTGGAAAAATTGCAGCTTAATGATGCTTCACTGACTTATGTTCCTGAAACATCACTTGCTTTAGGATTTGGATTCAGATGTGGTTTCTTAGGACTGCTTCATATGGAAATAATAGTTGAAAGACTGAGAAGGGAATTTAACATTGACCTTATATCGACAGCGCCTTCAGTTAAGTATCATGTAACACCTGAAGTAGGTGAAATGATAGTTATAGATAACCCTGCCGAATTTCCTGCAGGTAAAAAATATATAGAAGAACCTTATATAAAGGGAACTATTATTGTTCCAAAAGATTATGTAGGAAATGTAATGGAACTTTGTCAGGAAAAAAGAGGAATATTCCTTAATATGAGTTATCTTGATGATACACGTACAATGATAAGCTATGATTTACCATTAGCTGAAATTGTAATTGATTTTTACGATAAGCTGAAATCCAGAACAAAGGGATATGCTTCATTTGAATATGAAATGATAGGTTATAAGGAATCTGACCTTGTAAAAGTAGATATTCTTGTAAGTGGAAATCCTGTAGATGCATTTTCATTTATAGCTCATAAGGATAATGCCTATTACAGAGGCCGTTCAATCGTTGAAAAGCTTAAGGAAGTAATTCCAAGACAGCAGTTTGAAATACCTTTACAGGCGGCACTTGGAACTAAAATAATAGCAAGGGAAACAATAAAAGCACTTAGAAAAAATGTACTTGCAAAATGTTATGGTGGGGATATAACGCGTAAGAAGAAACTGCTTGAAAAGCAGAAAGAGGGGAAAAAACGTATGAAGGCTATTGGTAATGTTGAGATACCTCAGGAGGCATTCCTTTCGGTATTGAAATTAAATGATTAAATTCAGCTTCATAAGTTAAATTTTGGGAAAAGAGGTTTTAATGGATAGAAATATAATATTTTTTGATGTGGAGACAAATGGAAAAATTGGAAGTTCCGTTTTATCCATTTCAGCAATAAAAGTAAATTATAATTTTGAAAAAAATGAATGGACTAAAGTATCGGAATATAACAGGTTTTATTTTAGGAATGAAGGGGAACCAATTGATTTTGGAGCAGTGAATGTCCACGGGTTGACAGATGAGGTTATAAGTTCAAAAAGACAGGGGACAAATTATCCTTTAACATTTAAAGAGGATATAGACTCATTTTTCCTATATTGTCAGGATACAAATCATTTTGTAGCCCATAATATAAAATTTGACCGTAGTTTTATTCCTTTTCCATTGAAAAATCAGTTTGATACAATGATGGAAAATATCGATATTGTCAAAGCAGGGATAAATCCCAACTATGGAACATATAAATGGCCTAAACTGATGGAATGTGCTAAATTTTATAATGTACCAATGAATGAAGATCAGCTCCATGAAAGTCTTTATGATGTGCTGATTACCTTCAGGGTATTTTATAAAATGACTAAAAATCCTTTTGGAAAGCCTAGAGTTGAAGAGTTTTTAAAAAAAGACTAGAAATAAAAAAATAATTAAATTCATAAATTTGGAGTAAGTTAAATGGGAATTTTAAATGAAAAAAGTAATAAAAATGGAATTGTTATCAATGTGGAAAATTATCCTGAAACATTAAAGTTTGAAATTTTAGAATATTTTTCAAAAAATATTTCTAATTTTATAAATGAGAATGCCTATCAGGAGGCGCTTTCCTACGTTGAAGAAAATACAGGAAGAAAATTTGAAGTTCCTCTCAGAATAGATGAAACAGTATCATTTAATGGAAGACTTAATGAACTGATAATCAATGAAAAAGCCAAATTTATGAATTTTTTTGTACATTTGAAAAATGAACTGATGACTTGTAAAAAGTTTTATTTTATAGTAAGTTTTATAAAATATTCAGGTATTCAGCTACTTATAAGTACTCTTGATGAACTGGAAGCTTTGGGAATTCAAGGAGAAATCATAACTTCAGTATATTTGAACATAACTGATTCGAAAGCATTACTTAAACTGCTTTCGTATAAAAATATAAAAGTAAAGATATATAATAATTCCAATGAAAGTTTTCATACAAAGGCTTATTTATTTGAGAAGGAAAAATATCATACATGCATAATCGGTTCTTCTAATATAAGCCAGAGTGCCTTGTATTCAGCGGAAGAATGGAATGTAAAGCTTACGGATAATGACTTCTTTGATATTTATAATCAGTCTTTTAATCAGTTTCAAAAACTATGGAATAGTAATGAAGCTATAGAATTGACAGAGGATTTTATTGAAAAATATGAAGAATATAGGGAAAAAAATAGACCTCAGAATACTTTTGATTATAGAAAAATACAGACAGAAAAGAAAAAATTTATTCCTAACAGTATGCAATCAGAAATTCTGGAAAAATTGAAAAAAACAAGGGAATCTGGGAATAACAGAGGACTTGTTGTTGCAGCTACTGGAACTGGGAAGACATATCTTGCGGCAATGGATGTAAAAGAATTTTTTAAAAATAGAAAAAATTCAAGTTTCCTATTTATTGCACATAGGGAAGAACTTCTGGAAAATGCCATAAAAGTTTTTTCTGATATATTACAAATAGAGAAAGAAAATTTTGGAAGGATTTTCAGTGGAAATAAGGAAGCAGGACATAATATGATTTTCGCATCAATCCAGTCCCTCAGAAACTGTTATGAGGAATTTGATTCGGATAAATTTGATTATATTATTATTGATGAATTTCATCATGCAAGTGCTTCAAGTTATGAGAAAATAATACATTATTTTAAATCAGAATTTCTTTTAGGATTGACGGCAACACCTGAAAGAATGGATGGAAAAGATATTCTCGCTTTATGTAATTACAATCTTGTAGGGGAAATGGGAATGAGAAAAGCCATGGAGAAGGATCTGATAGTTCCCTTCCATTATTTTGGTATAAATGATATGACAGTAGATTATGAAAAAATCCCATATAGAAATGGAAAATATGATGAAGAAATACTTTCAAATGATTTGTCTGTTTCTATTAGAACTGACTATATAGTCGAAAAAATGGAAAAATTTGGATATGATGGAAAATATATGAGCGGAATAGCCTTCTGTCAAAATATAAAACATGCATTATATATGAAAAATGAATTTTCTAGAAAAGGATATAAGTCAGAATTATTAACATCAAAAACAAATTCGACCGAACGGTCTAAAATTTTAGAAAGTTTCAGAAATAAGGAAATAGAGATATTATGTGTAGTTGATATTTTAAATGAAGGAATTGATATCCCTGATATAAATCTTCTACTTTTTTTGCGTCCAACCCTATCTTCAACAGTATTTATACAGCAGATTGGAAGAGGGCTTAGAAAGTCAGTGGGAAAAGATTTTGTTACGATTATTGATTTTATTGGAAATCATAAGAAGGATTATCTTATAACAAAGGTATTTTCAGATGAAATTCATAATAAAAGTTTTCTTTATGAAAAAAAGGAAAAGATAATAGAGCAGATTAAAAATCAATTTTCAAATATTCCTGGTGCATCATATATTGAACTTGACAGAATATGTCAGGAAAGAATTATTGATAAAATAGAAAAAATAAATTTCAATTCGAGAAATATCTTAAAGGAAATGTATAATGAATTTAAAAATGATATTGGAAAGTCACCTGAAGAATTTTTAGAGATTTCAGATTTTGATTCTAATATTGAATTGTTTATAGAAATGGTATCCAAGGTCGGATCCTTTTATGAAGCACAAGTTCAGTTTGAAAATGATAATTTTATAAAATATTATCGGATGAAAAATCCTAAAACGGATTTATTGGCTTATATGGAGAAGAAAATAAGGTTATGTGAGCCATTTACCTATTTAACTGTAAAAATCTTCCTAAAATCAAAATATGAAGGCCAAAATTTAAGAAATAAATATATAAATTCTGAAATTTTATTATCCGAATATAAAAAGTATTTTTCAATAAAAGATGAATTTAAAAATTTTTATCTGCTGGAAAGAATTTTTAATGAACTTATTGAAGATGAAATTCTGGAAGTTGATTTATATGGATATAAGATTTCAAAAAAATATGAAGGTATCTTTTATGAGGAAGACAAGAATTTTGAGAAAAGATTAAGTGATTTAATAAATCTTGGATTAAATGAATTCAGGAAAAATGACATGGAAGAATTTAATGATAATATATTAATAACTCATAAGGAATATAAGCGTATTGACCTGCAAATTCTTCTTGACTCCAAAGTTCCTAAAGGGACGTGGCGTGCAGGTTATGCAAATACTGAAAAGGATATATGTCTTTTTATTACAAATGATAAATCCCATATTATGCAGGAAAACTTAAAATATGATAATTCTCTGCATTCAGATGAAATAATACAATGGATAAGCCAGCCTAAGACTTATCATTCATCAAGTGTTGGGCAGATGTTCATAAAACATAGAGAAAAACAAATGAAAGTTCATATATTTGCAAGAAAATATGCATTTATGAATGGAAATAAGACAAATCCTTTTATATATTTGGGACAGGCCGATTATTACAGAAGCTTTGGGGACAAGCCTATGACTATTTTATGGAAATTACGGAGAAAACTTCCGCAGGAATTAATTCAGGAATTATATAAACTATGAAAAGAGAGGTAAAATGTATTCAGAATTTGAAGTTTTTTTAATTATATGTAACTATCTTGGAACGATGGCTTTTGCTGCATCAGGAGCTTTAAAGGGAATAAAATATAAGCTGGATATTTTTGGAATGACACTTCTTGCCACAATGACTGCATGTGGTGGAGGAATTATAAGAGATATACTGCTAAATGAAGTTCCAGCGACCCTTATCAATCCGGAAGGATTATATATATCAATTGTTACAACTGTTATATTATATGTATTTATGAAAAAGTTCAGAAAATCAATTAAAAAATCTAAAAGAAAAAATGCCCGAAGATATAGAATTATATATAGAGCCAACCTTATTTTTGATTCACTCGGACTTTCTGCCTTTGCAATAATAGGTGCAGAAAAAGGAATAGGATTGAATCAGAACCTTATAACTACTGCAATTCTTGCAACACTGACAGGAGCAGGAGGAGGAGTGATAAGGGATATGCTAGTAAGTGAAGTTCCGGCAGTTCTTAGGGAAGATATATACGCTGTATTGGCTTTTGGAACAGGAATGCTGTATCATATAATGATAAAAAATCTTCATTTTATGAAGATTTCAACGACAATTTTATTATTTACAGCAAGTTTATGCATAAGATTGCTTATTATTAAATATAAGATTAATTTACCAGGTGCAGATAAAAAGATATAATTTAAAATTAAATTATCGGACTTTAAAAAGGATATTACACAAGTAAATAAAAGAATAAAAATGGAGAGAGAAAATTTGAAAGAAAAAATAAGATATACAAAAACTGGAAAACGGGTTGAAACATATGAATTCGAAGGAAGGCTCCATCAGAAAATAATACTTGAAAAAGAACAGTTTTATAATCATATTAAAGCTAAACATCCTGAAATAACATTGGAAATAATTGAGGAGATTCTGGAGGATCCTGATCATGTAACAAAACAATCTAAGTCACGTAAGGAACATTATTATCAGAAACAGATAGAAAATATAAATTATTTTATTGTAGTTTCTGATTACAGGAATATAAAAAATTATAGATTTATACAGACAGCATTTTCAATAAATAATTTAGATTTTCTGAAGGAGAAAAATATTCATTATAGATATAGTAAAAAGAAGTAGACATATAAAATGTAACTAATTCATTACAAATTATATGTCTAATTTTTCTCATTTTTATAAGTCCGATAATGTATGTTATGTATATTTTTTAAAAAATAAGAAGCTTAAATAACTTATTTTTTGATGTTAAACCCTCTATAAAAATACCATAAAATACTACTTTTCTCCAAATGTAAAACAAATATTTTCCAAACTGGAAACTAACTGTAAAATGTTACACTAATTATGACCAAAAGCAATATACTTTTTTCTTCATAAACTCCTTTTAGACTTAGGCCTTATAGCCTAGGTCTTTTTTTCTTCTTATGCTCCTAATTTATAGTTTTGCATAAAAAATTGTCAAAATTTAAGATTTGTGCTATAATTACACATGTTATATAATTACTATATACAAATATAAACTATATTATAGGAGGATTTAATGAATAAATTTATAAATGAAAACTTGTTAAAAATGAATACTGAAGAGTTTTTATCTAATATCAAGAAGGCATTTAATGAAGTTTTTTCTGATGGAAATATCGAAAAAATAAATCTGATGAACTATCTTTCAGAAAATAAATGGCTTAATATAAAAAAATGTGGACTTCTACTCCCCTTTTTATCTGAAAAGCTAGGTGGACGTAAGGAAAGTCAGTTTGAAATTCAGGAAGTTTTGAGAATTGCAGGAAATTATGGGGTTCCTGTCACACTGCGTACAGGTATTGAAGGGGCACTTGTATTACAGCCACTGACTGAATATGGAACTCCAGAACAGATAGAAAAAGGACTTGAGCTTATATTTAATGGAGAAGGTGGAGGGCTTGCCATAACAGAGCCTGAAACTTCAGGATCAGCTATTGCTAAGGAAATGCAGTCCTATTACGAATATATAGATGAAAATACTGTTCACGTAAAAGCTGATAAATATTGGCAGGGAAATTCCCAGAGTGATTTTCTTTTAGTTGCAGCTAAGGAAAAAAAAGAAGGAAAGCTTTCTAAAGTTATAAGCCTGATTTTTGTTCCTAGGGAATATATAACTTATGATGTATTAAATTCTGAGGGACTTAAAGCCGTCAGATATGCCGTCAATCACATTGATGCTGATATTCCTTCAAAATATGTCATGAAACTCTCAGAAAGCAAAGCAAACAGCCTAAGGGAATTTCAGAATATTTTTATAAGAAGCCGTCTTCAGCTTGTAGGAATGACTCATGGAGTTATGGAATATATTGTTAAAAATATAGGTAAATATGCAAGAAAGGAAATTCCGTTCGTTCAAAAAGAAATCTCTGATATTGAAACAGTGTATGGAATATCTCAGATTATGTATGATTACACATGTAATAATGTTTCACCTGAAAAGTCAGTTTCTGATAAATTAATGGAAGCTAACATTATAAAAAGTCTGGCTACTGAATATACTTATAATGCTGCTGGAAAAGCACAGAAACTTTTAGGTGCAAAAGGTTTTGAAGCT
Source organism: uncultured Leptotrichia sp. (assembly GCA_937925095.1). Taxonomy (GTDB): domain Bacteria; phylum Fusobacteriota; class Fusobacteriia; order Fusobacteriales; family Leptotrichiaceae; genus Leptotrichia_A. The sequence continues at coordinate 19,940 of CALEXX010000004.1, read as the reverse complement.
GGTCATCCAATGAGCAATGTTGCAATCGATTTCAGGCCATTTACTATTTTCGAAGGTCCAAATGATATGCTTTATGCCGAGATTTATGATCAGTTTTCAAAGGCTACTCCTGCTGAAAAGTCAGAAGGAAAAAAAGTGAGTAAAGAACTTACTATTCACGAAAGAATTAATTCAGACGAGAGATTTAAAAATATATCAGTAAACAGCTTTTTATCTGAAGAAAATAATATAACAGACTTCTTAAAAAGGTATAGTTTAAGTGAAATTGATCAGATAAGAAAAGTTTTTATGGGAAAAATTTTAGCGAGAATTTTTCTTCTTATACAGACAAAATCTGAAAAAATATCAAAACATATTATAAAAAATATAAGAAAAGATATACTTGATTTTGAATATTACAGTTAAAAAATATTATTTAAATAATGGTTTTAAAATATATTTTCTGCCAGTTAAATACATAGCTGGCAGTTTTTATTTTCTATTTTATAGAGATATTTTGTTTATTTGTAAACCAGATGTTGGGCTATCAAATAAACAAAAACAGTTTTAAAAATAAACTAATTTTTACTTTATTATATAAAGTTAAACTGAGTTTATAAGTATTTTATTTTAAGTTGTAAAGTAAACCTGTAACGGTTGAAAATGTAAAGATATACTTCTACTCTACTATTCTGTAATAAAAAAACATGATTTAAAACTTATAATTTCAGAATAAATTATATTAAATCATGTTTCTATAAATATTTCTATTTTTTCTTTTTCTTTTTGTTAGGTAGTAACATTCTTTTTATAGTAAATATAATTCCCCATAAAAATAAATACACAGCTGCAAATATCAGTACATTAAGTAAAATTGCAAATTTCCCTAACTGAGGTATGTTGATATATCTTGACACCTGAAATGCAGCCATTGAAAAACTGGAAGCTACAATTAATGAAACAATATATTTTAAATTATTTATTTTAATATGCCTTTTATTCAAGGATATAAATAAAATTGTAAAATTCACAAATGCAGCAAATGATGTTGCAAAAGTAAGTCCTTTATGAGCATATTGTTTATATAACAGGTTATCTAGCAATACATTACATCCAATACTTACAAAGGAAGATATTACTGGAAGCGTACGATCCTTATATACATAATGGCTTCTTGTCAGGAGGTGAATAGTTGAGAAAAAAAGTAATCCCAGTGCATAAAACTGTAATGTTTCAGTAGTTACTATCACATTCTTATCAGAAAAGTTACCTCTTTTATAAATTAACGTGACAATTTCCCTTGCATAACCATATAAAATTACAGTTGATGGAACAATCAGGAATGAAAGCATATTTAATCCCTGCTCCACTACCCTCTTTACTTTTTTTCTTTCGTTTTTTACTACCGCCTGAGATAATGTCGGAAATATTACGACCGATAATGATATTGCGAATACTCCAATTGGTAACAAATATAATCTACTTGCATAGTTTAAAGCACTTGCAGTTCCTGCAGAAAGCTTTGTTGCAAATCTGTTATCAATAATCTCATTAATCTGATATCCAAAAATACCTATCAATGTTGGTACCATAAGTTTAAACATTTCAACTACATATTTATCATTGAGATTAAAGGTGAACTTATATGTTTTCATTATTTTAAAGAAATCCGGGAGCATAATTGCCAGCTGCAATACTCCTGAAAGCAAATATGAAATTCCAAGTCCATAAATTCCCATTTTTTTCCCTAAAATTATTGTACCAATGATGATTGTAAGGTTAAAAACAATTCCCATGGAAGCAGCAACAGCAAACTTTTTATAGTTATTCAGCAGTGATGAAACTACACCTGACAAAGCAATAAATAAAAAGTAAAATGCTGTAATCTTTAACAGGTTATTTGCTGTCTCAAATCTCTGTGCATCAGCAAATCCGGTTGTTATTTTTAAAATTTGCCGTGAAAATACAATAATAATTATCGACATTGTGGATGTAAAGGTAATAATCAGATTTAGAACCGAATAAACAAATTCGTTTATCCTCTCTTTTCCTTCTTCTTCCAGGCCACGATTATATATTGGAATGAAAACAGTTCCCATCGAGCCTTCTCCAAAAAGGGTGGTAAAGAAGTTCGGAATCTTGGTCGCACTTACGTATGCATCAGTTAAACCGGTTGCTCCAAACATATTTGCAATTATCATTTCACGAATTAGACCGAGCAGTCTACTCATCATATTTATTATCATTACAATAAAACTTGATTTAAACATTAGCATTACCTTTCCAATTTTAATTTATTTTTTTTATATAGAAATTATTTTCCATGGGAATAATATCAATTTCTCCACTTTTAAATAATTCCAGTATACATAAAAATAGTACTACTATTCTTGACTTTGTAAATTTATTTTTTAAAAGACTGTTAAATTCTATTTCATCTTCATTTTCCATTATTTCCTGGATTTCAGAAAATGCTTCTTCAGAAGAATACTCCTCTTCCAGATTCAAAATCATTTTTGGTTTCTGGTCTTCACTTTTTATTAAATTTTTAAAGTTATTCAACAGATTATCAAGAGTTAACATTGACATATCATATTCAAAAGAAACTTCCTGAATATTCTGATTTCCTGATTTTTTATATGGAATATTATATTCTCTTTCATGTTCAGAAAATAACTCAGAAATTTCCTTGAAAATCTTATATTCAATAATTCTTTTTTCAAGATCTTCCATTCTTTCCAATTTCTTTTCCTGATTCAATATTGAGTAAGCTTTTATCTCTATGAGATCTGTTGCCATTATAAGAAACTCAATTTTTATTTTTAAATTTTCTTCTTTATGTTTATTGATGTATTCCAGATAATCATCTATTATTTGTGAAATATTTATTTCACTTATTTTCATCTGTTTTTTTTCAATTAAATGTAGAAGCAGATCCATAGGACCTTCAAAATTATCTATTTTTACTTGTATCATGATATTTCTCTTCTATTCTTTTTTTCCATAATATTGCATCGACATTGATTTTTTCTATTAATTCATCTATGGAATTTAACTTTATCTGGTCACTTATTTTTTCCAAAACTTCAACCATTATTATTTTTCCGTAAATATCACGGTTAAAGTCAAAAATATGAGTTTCTACACTTAATCCATGACCTTCTATTGTAGGATTTTCCCCAATACTCATTACACCATGATAAATCTTGTCATCTCCTTCTACATGAACATACACTCCATACACTCCAAAATCAGGATACACTTTATTATCAAATTTCAGATTTGCTGTAGGAAAACCTAAAGTTCTTCCTAATTTCTTCCCATGAATAACTTCTCCCATTATGATGAAATTATGTCCTGAAAGATCATTAATTTTATCAAAATCAGTCTTTTCAATATAGTCCCTAATACGAGTACTACTTATTATATCGTTTTCACTGTCCAGAACGGGAGACTGGACATTAATGATAATACTGTTATTGTATTTATCTCTAATTATGTCATCCAGAACTTTTATATTTCCAGACTTATTCTTTCCAAATGTAAAATTGAAGCCACAGTAGATTTCTTTAACATTTAGAGTATTTACAAGTATCTTTTCAATAAATTCTTCAGGAGAATAATTTCTCACATCTTCAAATTCTTCCAGATAAATGTAATCGATTCCTACTTCATCTATCAGTTCTACTTTTTCTGAAGGTGTAGTAATTCTGGTAGACTTTTTTTGAGGATATTCACGAAAAGTATAAACTACAGTGTTGTAGTCCTTTTCTTTTGCTCTTTCTATTGCATTTTTAAAAATTGTCATATGACCTTTATGAACTCCATCAAAATTTCCTAAAATTACAATGTTTCCCTTCTTTTTCAATTCTTCTGAATTTTTTTGAAAGTTGCAATGTAACCCCTTAAATTTAATTATTTCATTCAGGTATTCGCATTTTTTTGCAATTAATTTTATTTTTGATTCCATTTTTACCGTCAACTTCCTAGATTAATCATCTGCTAATTTTTATATTAAAATCGTTATATTTTATTTTTGAATATTTTTTTCATATATTTCGGAATATTTTCAACTATATGTGAAATATTTATTATATATTGTTCCTTTAAAAGAACATCACCTATATATCCATGTAAAAAAGCTCCTATTTTAGCACTTTCTAACAAAGAATAATGCTGACCTGCAAGTGAAGAAATAATTCCTGTAAGACCATCTCCCATTCCGCCGTTTGCCATATGGGAGTTACCTGTGCTGTTTATATATACATTTGTTCCATCTGTTATTAATGTATTTTTTCCCTTTAAAAGAAGTACAACTCCGTGCTCAGTTGCAAATTTTTTGCATTTATTGAAACTTTTTCTTTTATCTTCCAAAATTTCTTCAAGTGAAAAATCACTTAATCTTGAAAATTCCATAGTATGTGGGGTAAGTACCGCACGATTTTCAATTTCTTTAAATAATTCAGGGTTTTCAGAAAGTAAATTCAATCCATCAGCATCTATTACAAGTTTAATCGTCTCCCCTTTTGTATTTTTCTTATATTGTAACAGTTTTTTCATAATTTGCAAAGATTTTTCAGATTTTCCTATTCCTGGTCCTATTGTAATTATATCTGAATTTATAGCCATATCCTCTATTTTTTTGAAACTGTTTTCTATATTTTTATGTTCTATTTCAAGTATCATTGATTCAGGTGACGAAGAAATATTTCCTGAAAAAGTATTGTCATAAGTCATTAAAGTAACCAGTCCTGCTCCTGTCCTTACACATGTTTCTGAAACAATTGCAGCTGCTCCTGAAAATTCACGACTTCCGGCAAATATTAAGACTTTTCCAAAATCACCCTTATGTGCATCCTCTTTTCGACCGATAATTTTTTCTTTAATTAATTCTTCAGTCAGGTAATATTCATTAACTAAATTATATACATTTTTTATATTAAATCCTATATCTTCAACAGAAATTTCTCCAAAAAACTCCTTATTGGCAATATTCAGGAAAGCTTTTTTATAAGTAACAAAAGATACCGTTTTATCTGCTTTTACAGCTATACCTAAAATTTCACCGCTATTTCCATCAATTCCGGAAGGGATATCTATCGAATAGACAGTTCTATTGTGAGAATAACCATTTATCTTTTCAATTACAGTTTTATATATTCCTTCTATATTTGAATTTAAACCTGTTCCAAATATTCCTTCAATTATAGCATCACATTCCAGAAGAAGGTTATCCAGTTCTTTTATATTGGAAAATATTTTCATATTAAGGTTTTTACATATATCATAGTTTACTTGACAGTCCTTTGATAAATTTTCATTACCTAAACTGAATATATTTACATTTTTTCCAGCTGAATGAAGATGTCTGGCAATTGCATACCCGTCTCCTCCATTATTCCCTTTACCACATATGACAAGATAATTTTTTACGCTCATATCAATATGTTTCATAAATGAAATGGAAGCATTTTCCATGAGTACAATACTTGGAATACCTAAATTATTTATTGCATAATTATCTATGAGTTTTGTTGTTTCATTATTTCCAATCAGCATAATTCCTCCTTCCGGCATGTTATTCAAGTGAATTTATAATAAATGATAAATTTTCTATAATAACAACAAAAAGGGGTTGCTTATATAAAAGCAGTCCCAATTGCATATTTCATTCGTGTTATTTATTTTTAATAGACAACCTCATCTGTATACTTTACATTCATTCCGGAAAACAGACCTATATTTTCAAAAAGTTCTTTTCCGTTAGTGCTCGCATATAAAGTGTAAGTATCCTTTTTTCTATCATATTCGTATTTTCCTATTATAAAAAACTTATCTGTATTTGCTAATTTGGCATAAAATCTAACAACTTCTTTATCGGGAAGAGGTAAATTACCAAGATTTTTTCTATCAAGAGTTTCGATAAATTTTTTATATTCTTCAAGTTTTTCATGAAACTTATACTTAAATTGATTATTAGTGGTAGTTTCATCGATATTTAAGGCAACACCCACATTCAAGTTGTAATCTTCACCATCTATAATATAGTATGTCATTTTTAAGTCATCACTATCACAGAAGATTTCATTAGATTTTTTTTCAATCTGTATTTTCTTAATTACCCTATCAATTAATACATCAGGATTTTGCACGAAATTACAGCTGAATGTCTGTACTCCTATAGCAAGTAATGCTACGATCATCAGTTTTTTCATTTTTTCTTCAACTTCCCTTGTTTTAAATTTATTTTGTCATATTATACCATATTTTCTAGATTAATTTATATTATTTTTTTCAAAATTAAATTTAATTATTGAAAGAAATTCTCTTACGTATGATTTTGGTATTGAAATAAGCGGTGTCTTTGCTGGAAGACCATAAGCTTCATATCCAAACAGTTCAGCTGTTTTCTTTGATCTGTAAAGATGATATCCATTCGTAATAATAAGTACTTTAACTTTTTCATTAATATTTTTATTGTTAGCAACCCTGTTTTCATTTATTTTTTCAAGGGTGAACTTTAAGTTTTCCATAGTACTTTTAGATTTATCTTCCTTTATAATTCTAGTTTCTTCAATTCCATTTTTTACCAGTTCTCTTTTTATGGCTTCTGCTTCAGAAATTTCCTCACCTTTTCCAGTACCACCTGAAGCTATTACCATTATATCTTTATGTTCTTTTAAGTATTTAGTAGCAGTTATTATTCTCTCATTTAAGGAACGGGAAGGTTTTTCGCCGTAAACCCTCCCGCCTAAAATTATAATATAATCTATCTGTTTATCTGATTCATCCTTTCCTCCAGACAAGATTAAAAACTGTACTAAAATAAATGGTATAAAGAAAACTATAAATATATATTTTAAAATATTTACTATTTTTCTCTTTAAATTATTTTTCACAGATATATCCTTTCTTCTCTAGTTTATTCCAGTTCAAATCCTCCAGTATAAAGCTGATAATAAGTTCCTTTTTGCTTCAGAAGCTCTTCATGGTTTCCTCTTTCAATTATTCTTCCTTGTTCCAGAACCATTATTACATCTGAATTTCTTATAGTTGAAAGTCTATGAGCTATTACAAATACCGTTCTACCCTTCATCAGTTTATCCATACCTTCCTGTACTATTTTTTCTGTTCTCGTATCTATACTTGATGTTGCTTCATCCAGTATCAGTACAGGCGGATCGGCTATAGCAGCTCTCGCTATTGAAAGAAGCTGTCTCTGTCCCTGTGATAAATTTGCCCCACCATTGCTAAGGTAGGTATCATATCCTTTAGGCAGATGCTTAATGAATTGATGTGCATTTGCAAGTTTTGCCGCTGCACGAACTTCTTCATCAGTAGCATCAAGTTTTCCATATCTAATATTATCTGCAACTGTTCCTGAAAACAGATGGGTATCCTGTAACACTATTCCCAATGATTTTCTTAAATCAGATTTATTTATTTTCTGAATATTTATACCATCGTATCTTATTTTCCCCTTCTGTATATCGTAAAACCTGTTTATAAGATTGGTAATTGTTGTCTTTCCTGCTCCTGTTGCTCCAACAAAGGCTATTTTCTCTCCAGGTTTTGCATATAGATTTATATCATGTAATATAATTTTGCTTTCATTATATCCAAAATCAACATTTTCAAAAACAACATCACCAAGAAGTCTTTCATAGGAAACTGTTCCGTCTTCATGTGGATATTTCCAAGCCCATATTCCTGTATGTTTATCTACTTCCTTTATATTTCCGTTTTCATCAGTATCAGCATTTACAAGTTTTACATAACCTTCATCAAATTCAGGTTTTTCATCAAGAATCTGGAATACCCTCTGTGCTCCAGCTGCCGCCAGCAATACTGAGTTAATCTGCATTGCAGTTTGTGATATAGGCTGATTCAAAGTTCTTGTAAACTGCAGGAAGGAAGCAAGTCCTCCAAGAGTAAACCCTCCTACATTGGAAATAGCAAGAAAAGCTCCGATTGAAGCTGTAAGAACAAAGTTTATATTTCCTAAATTTCCTACAACAGGGCCTAAAATATTTCCGTATTTACTAGCATTATTTGAACTTTCAAAGAGTTTTTCATTTAAGACATCAAATTTATCTTTTGCTTCTTCCTCATATGAAAATACTTTAACAACTTTCTGACCCTCAAGCATTTCTTCAATATATCCATTTACTGCTCCAATATTTTCCTGCTGAGCCTTAAAATTTTTTCCACTTTTTCCTGATATGTTTCTAGTAACACTTATAGTAAGAATAACCATAATTAGAGTAAATATTGTCAGAGGAATACTAAGGATAAACATTGAAGTCAAAACACTAATTACTGTTATAACAGCAGATATTATCTGTGCCAGACTTTCTGTTATCATATTACGCAACGTATCTATATCACTCGAATAAACACTCATTATATCTCCATGGGCATGAGTATCAAAGTATTTAATTGGTAATTTTTCCATATGGGAAAATACATCATCCCTAAGAGTTTTTAATGTTCCCTGAGCTGCAACTATCATAAGTCTTTCATATAAATAGGTTGAAATCATTCCTGTCAAATATGCTGCACCCATTGAAAGTATTATTTTTACAAGAGGAGCAAAATCAATGTTGGGATTTCCTATATTAGGTGTAATGTATCCGTCAATAAGCTGTTTCGTATACATTGTTCCAACAACCATACACAATGAACTTAAAAGTATAAATACTAAAACTGCAATAAAATGAAATTTATACAGTTTAAACATATACGCAATAAGACGAAGGAGAGATTTTAGCTGTTTTCCTTTATTTCCATTATTTTTATTTGAACTATTCATTGTTTTTTCCTCCTTCCTCCTGGGAATTATGTACTTCCTTATAAATATCGTTTGAGATAATCAGTTCTTCATGAACACCTATACCAGTTACTTTACCATCATCAAGAACAATAATCTTATCTGCATCCTTTACTGATGAAATTCTCTGTGCAATAATAATTTTAGTAATATCAGGTATCTCATTTTTAAAGGCTTCCCTTATAAGTTTATCTGTTTTAGTATCAACAGCACTTGTAGAGTCATCAAGAATAAGAATTTTTGGATTTTTTAAAAGTGCTCTTGCAATACAGAGACGCTGTTTCTGCCCACCTGACACATTTGATCCTCCCTGTTCAATATAAGTGTCATATTTATCAGGAAATTTCTGTATAAATTCATCTGCCTGAGCTAGTTTACAGGCATGTATTATTTCCTTTTCAGTGGCATTTTTATTTCCCCACATCAGGTTTTCCTTTATTGTTCCAGAAAAAAGAACATTTTTCTGTAATACCATTGCTACATTATCTCTTAAAGTTTTTATATCATAATTTTTTACATTTATTCCGCCAACCTTCACTTCTCCATCCAGTACATCATATAATCTTGGAATTAACTGAACAAGTGCTGATTTTGCACTTCCTGTTCCACCTATTATTCCTATTGTTTCTCCCTGATTAATATGAAGATTGATATTTTCCAAGTTTAAAACTTCAGGATTATTGCTGTAACTGAAATTTACATTTTCAAATGAAATTGAACCATCTTTCACTTCAAATATAGGATTTTCAGTATTTTTTATACTTGGCTCTTCATCCAGAACTTCTACTATACGTTCTCCTGATGCTCTTGAAAAAGTTATTGTAACTATAACCATTGCAAACATAAGAAGACTCATAAGAATGTTTGCTGTGTATGAAAATAAGCTCATTAGCTGTCCTGTTGTAAGGTTTCCAGCTACAATTTTCTTTGCACCAAACCATGAAAGCAGAATAATACACGAATACATACAGAACTGCATTGCAGGAGCTACAAATATAATGATCTTTTCTGCTTTTAGCAATGTATTTCTCAAACCATCTGTTGAATTTTTAAATTTATTTATTTCATAATTTTCTCTTACATATGCTTTTACAACTCTGACAGCATTTATATTTTCCTGAAGGTCAGAATTTATTTTGTCATATTTTTTCATTGCCTTTAAGAAAATAGGATGTACTGAAAAAATGACAGTTACCATTACAATTCCGAGAATAACTATTGCCCCAAGGAATATAACCGATAATTCCGGGCTTATATATATTGTCATCATAGTTGCAAATATCAGCATTAACGGTGCTCTTACAAGAAGCCTCAGAATCATCTGATAGGAATTCTGAATATTTGCAATATCTGTAGTGAATCTCGTAATAAGTCCGGCAGTTGAAAATTTATCAATATTTGTAAAAGAAAAATTCTGTATTTTATAAAAAACTGCCTTTCTTATATTCTTTGCAAATCCGGCAGAAGCTTTAGCCGCACATCTTCCAGCTGCAAAACCTGTAGATAGTGAAAGCATGGCAATCAGCAAAGTTAAAAGGCCTATAAAATATATATGTTTCATATTTCCCTTATTCAGCCCGTTATCTATTATAGAAGCCATTAAAAATGGAATCAGTATTTCCAGTATCACTTCCACTGAAATAAATAAAGGAGATAAAAGTGAAACTTTTTTATATTCTCCCACATACGCCAATAATTTTTTTAACATTAGAACAAATCCCTTCTTATTTAAATTTAGAGAGACTGTCTCAAAAAAATTAGAAAATATAGTTTTCATGTATTTTTTCTAAATTTTGAGACAGCCTCTCTACTGTACTGTTATTAAAGAACTTTATCCATAAAATATCTTATCTGAAGCTGCCACCAGTTCCAGTCGTGTGCAACATCATATCCCCAGAAATCCACCCATGCCGGAACATTTTTTTCCTTCAGGATGGCATTCATTTCGTGATTACTTGGCAGAAGATCTTCTTCCCATGCTCCCTGCCCTATACAAAGTATAATTTTCTTATTTCTATAAATATCTAAATAATAATGATCTTCAGGCATATTTCTTAAGAAATGTACCGGTGAATTATTATACACCAGATCATCCATATAATTTCCAAAGAACATGGAAGCATCAAATGCTCCACTTAACGCAATTAGGGTTTCAAATAAGTCAGGTCTACGGAAAAAAGAAATTCCGGCGTGAGTTCCTCCCATGCTGCATCCTGTCACTATAAGGTCTTTTCTTCCAGTATAGTTATGAATAAATGGAACTATTTCATTTGTAATGTAGTTAAACCATTTTTCCTGCATTTCTGCCCTATATCTTGGATTTCCTTCCTTATCTGACCAGCTTTCCCTGTCAACACTGTCTACACAGAAAAGTTGTAGTCTTCCCTGTTCTATATAATCAGATAAAGTTTCCACCATTCTAAAATTCTCATAATCTGTAAATTTTCCATCCTGTGGAGGAAATACCAGACAAGGTTTTCCAGAATGACCATATATCTTAAATTCTACTTCCCTATCTAAATACCTACTGTATTCCTTTCTATATTCTGTATGCATTATTCACTTCCTTTAATTATATTTTTTAAACAGTTTCATGAACAAATTTTATAAATTCATCCATTACTTCCTTATCCTTAAATTTAGCAGTGTACATTCTATTCCCCATAGCCGCTGAATAAAGATCCGGCATTCTTTCATACATAAGAATAGCTTCTCCGTACTTTTCAAGAACTTCTTCATCAGAATACTTATAGTTCTTTTCATCACGCCTACTTACATATATGCAGAAGTATCTTTCCATATCTTCATTTAGGGAAGTATTTACAATTTTTCCATAAGTTACCATGTCTGCCCATATCTGATACACATCTGTATTATTGGCATAATTGTACATGCTTGGAGTATATCCTCCCGCTGGACGCATATTTACTTCAAGTCCTATATATTCCCCTTTTTTCCCAAGTCCTTTTCTGTCTTCCAGCAGTTTAAAAAATTCCATATGAACAAATCTGCTTTTAACTCCAAATCCTTTGATTGTACGTCTTCCAGCATCAATCAGTTCAGGCGGAAGCTGTTTTCTTACATAGTAATATAAATCAAGCCCTTCATTTACAATATCCATGATTGTCGGCTCCCAAGTGATTCCTGTTTCAAAAATAGGATTCCCCTCAGCATCAACTATCGCATCATAAGACACAAGATCTCCAAAAACATACTCTTCCATAATATATGGAACAGCTGGAACATTTTTGTAGAATTCCTTAAGTTCCTGGTCGTTTCTTATTCTGTAAGTATTACTTGCTCCTACTCCATTATCCGGTTTTACTACGACAGGATATCCAACTTTTTTTATAAATTTTTCTGCTTCTTCCAAAGTAGAAACCATATGATATGCCGCAGTAGAAATTCCTCCCTTTTCATAAGAGCTTTTCATTGCTGACTTTTCTTTAATATTGTGTATTTTATCAGTTTTAATTCCTGTAGTTATGTTAAAATCAGTACGCAATTTTGCGTCCTGTTCAAGCCAGTATTCATTATTAGATTCCAGCCAGTCTATTTTCCCATATTTAAAGGTAAAATATCCAACAGCTTTTAAAACTTCATCATAATTTTCCAGAGAAGATACTTTATAATACTCTGTCAATGCATTTTTCAATTTTTCGTCAAGTTCATTATATTCAACATCTGCAATCCCTAATACAGTTACCCCATTTTGTTTCAGTCTATCACAGAATTCCCAGTTTGTTTTTGGGAAATGTGGCGAAATATAAACAAAATTCATATTCTTTCATCTCCTTCTTAATACTTTTCGCGTTACTGTTAGCAAATTATAGCACAAATTAGAAGTTTTTTGAAGAAATCTTTTTCTTTAAAAAAGCTCTTTCTATATTGTTAAATCTAAATAATATGCCCATTTTATCTGGCTAAGTCTTTTAAGCTCTTCCAGAGATTCCTTACTTACTTCGCTGTCTACAGTAAGCAACATAATGGCGCTGTTTTCACGTCTTCCTACATTCATCGTTGCAATATTTATATTTTCCTTACCTAAGGTTGCCCCTACAGCTCCGATAACTCCGGGAACATCATCATTTCCAAGATATATCATATTGTCAGAAATTGCCATATCCATATTGTAGTTTTTCAAGCTTATAATTCTTTCCTCGTTATTCATTCCAATTGTACCGACAACATTAACTTTCTTTCCATCTTCGTTATTTATAATAAATTCAATTGCTGAAGAATAATTTTCGTATTTATGATCTTTTTTATTTATTGAAATATTAATTCCTCTTTTTTCAGCAAGAGATTTTGAATTGATATAGTTTACCTCTTCCTTCAATACAGGTTCCAGAATTCCTTTTATTGCAGTTGAATCTACAAGTGCAGTTTCCTGCTCTGCAATTTCTCCATAATAGTTAATTGCAATATTTGTAATTGGGGCCTTTTCAATCTGGAAATAAATTTTCCCCAGCTTTTCAGCAAGACTTATAAAAGGCTTCACTATAAGGAACTCTTCCCTTCCTATTGATGGCAGGTTTACTGCTGTTTCTACTATTTCACCACGAAGACCATTTAGAACCTGTCTTACCACTTGTGTTCCAACATTTCTCTGAGCTTCATAAGTTGTTGCTCCTATATGTGGTGTAGCAATTGCATTTTCAAATTCATACAGTATACATTCAGAACGTGGTTCTACAGTATGCACATCATATCCAAAACTTGCAATTTTACCACTTTTCAGTCCTTCAGCCACAGCCTCTTCATTGAAAAGTCCTCCACGTGCAGCATTTACAAGTCTAACATCATCTTTTAACTTATGAAGGTTTTCAGCATTTATCATATTCAATGTCTCCTTTGTTTTTGGAGTATGAATTGTTATAATATCAGATTTTTCAAGTAATTCATCTAAAGTTTCTGCTTTTTTACAACCATTTCTCTTGAAAATTTCATCTGAAATATACGGATCGTAAGCGATAAGTTCCATTCCAAATGCTTTCATTCGCTTCGCCATAAGGCTTCCTATTCTTCCAAGTCCAATAATACCAAGTGTTTTTTCAAAAAGCTCACTTCCTACAAATATTTCTCTTTCCCATTTTCCGCTTTTTATATAGTTATTTGCCGCCACTATATTTCTAGCTGATGCAATCATAAGCCCAATTGCAATTTCACAGGCTGAAACAGTGTTGCTGTCAGGTGTATTTGCAACTATTACCCCATGTGCAGTTGCCTCAGGAATGTTTATGTTGTCTGTTCCATTTCCTGCACGCCCCACAATTTTAAGTTTTTTTGCCTTATCCAGCAGTTCCTTGTCAACCTTTATAACACTTCTTACAATAAGGGCATCGTATTCATGAATAATATTCAGAATTTCTTCCCTTGAAATTCCCACCTTCACATCTACTTCTACATCTTCTGATTTCAGCAATCCTGCAATAGCCTCATCATCAATGTATTCTCCTACTAATACTTTATACATAATTTTCTCCTCCCTTATTCCAGAAATATTTATTATCTAATATATTAACATAATTTAATTTTCAATTCAATATAGAGAAAGTATATTTTGATATAGGAAAAGTTCTATAAAATTATATATTTAATTAAAAAAAGAGCTATCTCAAAAAATTGAAAAATAGTGTAAAAACTATATTTATGAATTATTTAGAATTTTACAATACAAAACAGGAAATGAATTTAGAAAAAGTCAACAACCTGATTTTTCAGGTGAATTTTGACTTTTTCTTTATGAATGACTGTTTTGTATAAGTGAAATTCTAGCAAATGAATAAATATTTTTTTTATATTTTTTCAAAATTTGAGATAGCCTTAAATTAAATATATTATTTTAATGCATTTAATCCTGCCACGTTTATAAAGTTCCAAGGCTTATTATAATGTGGCTGGAAGAAGAAATCTACAAATGCCAGGTCGTCTATTGTCATTCCATTTTGAATGCACACAGACAGAGTATTTATTGACTGAGTTAAATCCATTTTAGAATTTAGCTGAGCCCCTAAAATTTTTCTGCTATTCTTGTCAAATACCACTTTAAGCATTACTTCCTCATATGTAGGCATAAATTCAGGTCTGTAGTTATCTACAGCTATAACTGATTCTACTTCAATTCCTTCTGCTTTAGCTGTTTCTTCTGTAATACCTGTTGCCGCCATATTATTTTCATATATTTTTATTCCTGATGTTCCTTGAGTCCCAGGATGTCTGAATTTATTTTCAGATAAGTTCAGTGCTGCTAAAGTTCCCATTCTTACTGCATTTGTTGCAAGAGGGATATATATATGAGTATTAAGGGCATTTGAGTAAACTGAACAGCAGTCTCCTGCAGCCATTACATCCTTATCGCTTGTTCTCATATATTCATCAACTTTTATAGCTCCATTAGGCAGCATGTCAAGCTGTCCTTCAAAAAGTGATGTAGCAGGTGCAAATCCTACACACATTATTACCATGTCTGCATCATATTCATTTTTATCTGTAATTACTTTTTTTACATTTCCATTTTCACCTTCAAATTTTACAACTTTTTCTCCGGCAGCAATTACAATTCCTCTATCTTTAAATGCTTTTTCAGCAATTTCAGTATACTCCTTATCAAAATATCTGCTTAATATTCTTTCTTCTGCATCTACAAGTACAACTTCTTTTCCATTATCTCTAAATGCTTCAACAAGTTCCACTCCGATATATCCTGCCCCAACTACCACTACTTTTTTAGCATTTTTCCCTTTTTCAATTATTTCATTTGAGTGGTTATAATTTTTGCAAAGAAGAATATTATTCATTTCTATTCCTTCAATTGGAGGAATAATTGGCCATGAACCTGATGTTACAATTAATTTATCAAATGTTTCATCAAATTCTTCCCCAGTTTCTAAATTAGCCACATGAATCTTTTTACCTTTTATGTCAACATTTTTTACATCATGTCTCATTTTTGTATTAACATTTAATTCTCTCAATTTTTCCGGTGAACAGTAAAATAATCCTTGAGGGTCTTTTACTATACCACCAACATATAGTGCAATTCCACATGAAAGGAAGGAAATGTTGTCATTTCTTTCAAACACTGTTATTTCCACATCTGGATTTACCTTTTTCAGATTTAGTATTGCTGCCGTTCCAGCATGAGTACATCCAACTACTACTACTTTCATAATTCTCTTCTCTCCTCTATCTTTTTTCAGCGTTTTTTACTCCCATATATTGAATAGGAATAATTTCACGTGTCAGTATACTATATTTTTCACAAAATGTAAATACAAATAAACAAAAAATTAATATTTTTTTCTAGTACCTTTTACAAAAAAATAGGAACCCGGATATGGCTCCTATTGAATTTAATTTAAAAATCCTAAATCATCATCGTCTTCTTCAATTTCTATTTCTCTTTTTGCTTTCTTATCTTTTAAAATCTCATCAATATCCAAATCACTTAATTCCGGATCCACTTTATCCAGAAATTCTGAAAATTCTTTTTTTGCTTTCTTAATTCTGATTTTATTGTCAGTCTTTAAAATCATTTCATACTGTTCCAGATACCCTGAAATATAACTTCTAATCTCACTGCTGCTTATTTCTGAATAAATTCTGTTTGCCTTTTCTATAAGCAGTTTATCCTTGTTTCTACTTTCCGATTCCATTTTAATTTCTTCAAGTTTTTTTATTTTTTCTGCTTTTTCCTTTTCTGACAAATCATCATTTATAAGAAGTTTATTACGTTTTTCTCCTGTTGTGACAGATGTTGCCTCTACTTCCAGAATGCCATTAATATCATAGGTAAATCTTACATTTATTGCTTCTTCTCCTGCTTTATTTTTAGGAACTTTAAGCTCAAACTCTCCTAGAAAGAGATTTTCTTCTACTTCAAGGCTCTCCCCCTGATAAATGGCTATTCTTATAATGTTCTGATTATCGTGAACTGTATAGTAATATTCAGACTTACTTGCAGGTACTGTTGTATTTCTATGAATGATTGGTGAAAATTTTTTTCCTATTACTTCTATACCTAGTGTAAATGGACATACATCTGTAAGTATTCTCTCACTGAAAGCTTTGTTCCTTTCCTTCATGTATCTTTCTATCGTTTTTTTACTTACTCCAATTTCATTAGCAATAGCTTGTCTTGTTATTTTATTATTCAATCTTATTTTTTCTTTATCGTGAGCGACGCTGCGAACGACAATGTGAGTGACATTTTCTCCACCAACTTTAAATGATTGATAAACTAAATTTATAGTTCAAATGTAACTTCTTATAATTAAAAATGGGACTGTCTCAAAATTGAAAAAATACTGTAAAAACTATATTTATGAATTATTTAGAATTTCACAATGCAAAACTGGAAATGAATTTAGAAAAAGTCAACAACCTGATTTTTCAGGTGTATTTTGACTTTTTCTTTATGAATGACTGTTTTGTATAAGTGAAATTTTAGTAAATGAATAAATATGTTTTTTGTATTTTTCTAACTTTGAGACAGCCTCTTTCATATATTACATTTGTATTTTTGTTATTTTGAGATAGTCCCATTAATTATAAATTTACCAACTAAACTCTTCGATTACTTCTTTTATTTTACTGGATACAGATTTATCCTCTTTAATTTCTTTAATTAAAAGTGCAAATTTACTGTGCAAAGGATTATCTTCATCAATATAACAGCGATGAAGCATCCATATATTGTGCATAGTAGGATTTTTTCGGACAGATTTAAGCAATAACTCTTCATATCCCTTTTTATAAAATTTCTCTACAAAATGTACTAAATCCCCTGGTGTTCCAAAATCTATATCTGGATTAGATTCAATAATTTCCAGAATAGGAGCAACTAATTCAAAAGGATTAGGATATTCAAGCATAGCTTCCTTAACTTCATCTTCAATATAATATTCTTCATAAGGATTTATCCCTTTTTGTAATGAAATAATTATCTCGTTTTTAGTCATAATATCTTTCCTTTTTCCTATTTTAACCTGCAATTTTTCTGATGAGCCTTAATTTTCTTCATAGCCCAGTCATAATGACTTGAAGTTGCACTTACAAAATATGAACCAAGTACACTTCCTCCAACCCATTTATATACATCTTTAGAAAACAATTCTTCGTTTGTAAATGTCTCGGCTAACTCTAAAACTTTTTTATGTGATTGCTTTAGCATTTCTTTTGCTTCCTCTAAGTTTGTATTCTGATGTTTTTTCCAAAACTCGACATTCAAATCACCATAAGTTTTCCAGTTATATGGTTTAGGAATAAAAGGCTTTTCTTCTCCATTCTGATTAGAATTTATCCAATTTAAAAGTAGCTGATGCCATTCATAAAGATGAATTAATATATCCCTTAAATTTTTATCTCTTTTCCAATGAGCTTCTTTTTTCTTTTCATCCTTTGAAAAATCAAAAGGTGTATCCAATTCTTCATCAGACATGTTAGAAATTAGTATATTCAGTTTTTTGTAATTTTCTTTAGCAGCTATAATTAAATCCTCTTTTGTTTTTGGTCTTGGCATGATAAAATTATCCTTTCTTTTAGATATCTGGATAAACTGTCTTATTAAATATCAAAATATTACATTCATATTTCCTTCCTTATAATCCCTTTTTAAAGAACTTCTTAAATTCTGAAACTTCTTCAGAAGACTGAGTAATAGACACTGAATATGACGCTCCTTTAGCTATACCTGGCTGATATGTCATAGGTACAAACTGGAATGAAACTTCTGGATTAGATACTATGCAATATCCCAATGTTGCTTTAGTTTCACTTTCATTTCTTTTATTGAATACGTAAGCTTTACCATATTCCTTTAATTCTGAATCAACAGGAATAACTATAACTTCTCCTTCTTTATATCCCACAATAAAATTGCTGTGTTTTGTTACTTTAACAATAATAGCGTTAGTAAAGTTTTCCATATGACAATAAATTAATTTATAATCATCACCATTATCAACGCATCCATTAAATATTTCTCTCATTCTTGCCTTATTTTTTTTGTTCTCCTCGTCAGTAGCTCCTAAAAATGCTTTTTTCACTAAATCTTTAAGTCCCATGTTTTTTCTCCTTTTCTTTTTTTATATAAATTTAATTGTAAATGTAATATTATCTTGTTCAAAATTTGTTAAGAAATGATTTCTAAAATTATCTAAACCTTGTCTATTTTTAGAAAATACAGCTTATTATATCACATTTTAGCTCAAAAATATATACTGTTCTATTGAAAAAACTGCACCTATAATCTTGTCTCCAAGATTTTTGTGCAGTACATTACGGGATAAAAAAATTCGACAACCTTAAGATATTCTAAGCTGAATAAGCTTTTTATTCCATAAGATATCCTTTTTATTACTTTTATCTTGTTATTTTTGCCTTCAACAAATCCATTATTTATATTATATTTTTGTATATTATTTATTTCTTCTTCCCAGTTTGATAATGTTTCCCCTAACTTAATACATTCCTTTATTCCTGACTCCTTCAGTTCTCCTATCAGGTTCTTCAGTTCATAATTGAATATAGTGACATCCTTTATTTCAAATATATTAAAAAATTTTGTCCTAAGATCATAAGCCCTTGAGAATATCTCTGAAAGGTTCTTCAGTTTCTTTAGCCTCTTCTTCTGTGAAGGACTGAATGCACTGTTTGGATTCTTTGCTATCAGCTTCCAGTATTTCTTGTATTCCCTGTACTTTGTATCTGAATTGAATAATTTTATCCTCACATCCCTTATCATCCAGTTTGCCTGCCTTATGACATGATATTTGTCTGCCACAATATCAGCATGTGGAAGACAGGAGTATACTGTATTCCTGAACTGCATGAACATGTCTATTCCAACCTTTTTTATACTGTCTTTATGATAGAGAAGGAATTCCCTTATGGTTG
The DNA here is from genome assembly GCA_937925095.1 of uncultured Leptotrichia sp. Lineage (GTDB taxonomy): Bacteria > Fusobacteriota > Fusobacteriia > Fusobacteriales > Leptotrichiaceae > Leptotrichia_A. The sequence continues at coordinate 232 of CALEXX010000004.1, read as the reverse complement.
ATGACTTCCTGTCCTTTAAAATATCTATCAGGATATGGTTTGTATCATATATTGCCAGCTGGTACTTTTCTTTATCTGCATTCTCCTTAAATTCATCAAGGTATACAGTTTCATAGTCCAGCTCCTTATGAGGAACTTCAATGTCATGAAATATCCTCATGACAGTTGATATGCTCGTATTTTCTTCCCTTCCTATCTGAGTGAATGACTTCATCTCAGAAAGTTTTCTTCT
>CALEXX010000003.1 GCA_937925095.1 uncultured Leptotrichia sp. | reverse complement strand
AAAAAGTAATAATTAATTATGAAAATACAAATTTTAATAGTGTAAAATTTAATTTTTATTATTTTCAGAATAATGTTATACCTAAAAATTATAAAAAATATTATAATTGAAATTATAAAAATAGTATGTATTTATATGAATATTACACATGTTTATATTTTCTATTAAAAATAATGGTTTTGAAAAGGAATTATTACAATGGAGAATAGAAATTATATTGAAGGATTTATTGAAGGTGTCTCAATGTGTTGGAATAATGGGATGAAGGTTTGTCCTGAATATACGGCAATATATATTGATACATTTTTTATTGATAATGATAAAAATAATGATTTGAATGAAATAATAAAGAAAAAGTTATTGCAATATTGTGAAAATAGTTTATTTGAAAAAAAAGATGATAATATTAGAAAAAAATTGGAAAAAATGAATATTGTTTTCAAAAAAAATAAAAAATACGAAAATCTGATAAAACAAAATGAAACAAAAGCTGACTATGATAGAATTTCTGAATTTATTAAATTGCAAACAGAATTTACTGTTGAGGAAATAATTGAAAACTTAGAAAATAAAGCAGATAAAAAGCAACAATACTGGAATGTAAGATGTTTTTTCAATCAAATAACACATTGGTTTGGTGAGCCTGTAAATTTTTATGTAGCGATAAAGAAATATGAAGATATTTTAAGTGAATTTTATGCATATGATGTTTTTTCAGCTGGAATAATACGCTACAAAGAACATTTATTAATGATTATTTATGGCTCTGATGAGTAAAACAAAAAAAGTATGCAATTAATTTGCTTTTAAAAAATTTAAAAGGTATAATATAATTAATGAAAAAGAAAGGAAGGCAGAGAAATGGGAAAAGTGGAGAGAGTTACAATAATAGTATTAGATAGTGTTGGAGCAGGAGAATTGCCTGATGCAAATTTATTTGATGACTGTGGATCAAATACCTTAGGAAATATGGCGAAAGCTTATGGGGGAATGAGTTTGCCTAACATGGGGAAATTGGGGCTTGGAAATATTACTGAAATTGAAGGGACACCTGCTGTTGAAAATGCTGAAGGGGCTTATGGAAGAGCAGTTGAAGTGTCACATGGAAAAGATTCTACGACTGGACACTGGGAAATTGCCGGAGTACCGTTGGAAAGACCGTTTCCAAACTACCAAAATGGATTTTCAGATGAAGTTATAAAAGAATTTGAAGAAAAAACTGGAAGAAAAGTTATGTTAAACAGACCACTTTCAGGAACTGTCGCAATTGATCAATATGGAGAAAAGCAGATAAAAACAGGGAACTGGATAGTTTACGGTTCAGCAGATCCTGTATTCCAGATTGCTGCAAACGAAGAAATTATACCATTGGAAGAACTTTACAAAGCATGTGAAATTGCACTTGAAATTTGTAATGAAAAATCACCTGTGGCAAGGGTAATTGCAAGACCTTATGTTGGTAAAAAAGTAGGAGAATTTAAAAGAACTGCGAACAGACACGATTTCTCCATCGACCCACCAAGAGAAAGCATGCTTGAAAGATTGGAAAAAGCGGGACTTGATGTAGTAGGAATCGGTAAGACAAGCGACCTGTTCAATGGAAAGGGAATTACAGATAACAGAAAAGCTAATCAGGATAACTTGGATGGAATTAAGAAAACAGTGGCCGCATTGAAGGAAGATACAAAAGGATTGATTTTCACTAACTTAGTTGATTTTGATGCTGTTTATGGACATAGAAGAAACGTAGAAGGTTATGTAAAAGCATTAATTGAATTTGACAACTGGCTTCCTGAAATCCAAAAGAACTTGAAAGATGACGAAATTCTTATTATTACTGCGGATCATGGAAATGACCCTACATATAAAGGAACAGACCATACAAGAGAATACATACCAATATTAATTTGTGGTAAAAATGTTAAAAAGAATGTAAATATTGGAACTAGAAAAACTTTTGCCGATATTGCTGCAACTGTTGAAGAACTTCTATTGGGAACTGAAAAAGAAGGAAGTTTTGCTAAGGAAATATTATAAAAGGTTATTTTATCGGAAGGATTTAATATGAAAGATAGGGAACAGTGGCTAAAATGGGCCATAGAATTACAGAGTTTGTCGCAGGCAGGACTAAATTATGCAAAAGATGTGTTTGATGTGGAAAGATATACACGGATAAGGGAAATTTCAGCAGAAATAGTGGCTCATAAAGGTGATATTCCAGTGGAAAAGGTAAAAAATCTTTTCTGCAATGAAGTCGGGTATCAGACACCTAAGATTGATTGCCGTGCTGCAGTATTTAAGGAAGACAGGGTTCTCATGGTAAAGGAAAGGGATGGGAAATGGTCACTTCCCGGAGGCTGGGTAGATGTGGATCAGTCAGTTGCAGACAACACTGTAAAGGAAGTACTGGAGGAAGCAGGAATAAATGTAACTGCAGAAAAAATTATAGCTGTACAGGATGGTGTAAAAAATAATCTAGGCTGTGGTTTAGGTACAGTTCCCTATGGAGTTACAAAAATTTTTGTCCTTTGCAGAATAACTGACGATAATGAATGTGAATTTGTAAAAAATATTGAAACATCTGAAAGAGGATATTTTGAAATTGACAATTTACCTGAACTTTCAGAAATAAGAAATACTGAAAAGCAAATTAGAATGTGTTTTGAAGCGTATAAATCAGATGTATGGGAAGCAATGTTTGATTAGAGCAACCTAAAGGAGAAAATATAAACTATGAGAAGAAAAGACAGGGAAATAACAGGTAGAGAAAAAATAAAAGAAATCATATCCAGTTGTGATTGCTGCAGATTAGGATTTAACGACAATGGAAAAGTTTATATAGTTCCCTTAAATTTTGGATTTATTGAAAAAAACGAAAAATTTATATTTTACTTTCATGGTGCAAAAACAGGAAGAAAACACGATATAATGAAAGAAAATAACAATGTAGGTTTTGAACTTGATACAAATCATAGAATATATGGAAAAGATGATGTTGCATGTACTTATACTTCAGCATTTCAGAGTATTATAGGGACAGGAAAAGTTTTTATTGTTGAAAATTACGATGAAAAAGTTCAGGGACTTATTGAAATTATGAAGCATAATACTGGAAAAACAGAATGGAAGTTCAATGAAAAAATGGTAAATTCTGTATGTGTATTTAAGCTGGAAGTAGAAGAACTGGCATGCAAGGAACATGAATAAAATATGAAATTTTGTAAATTCTTCAATAAAAAGCTGGAAATAAAGGAGGTTTCTTAATGATTTTAGCATTGGAAGAACATCAACTGAAAAATGGAATAACTTGTCAGATAAGAAGTCCTATAGAAGAAGATGCTGAAAAATTTATGGAATACAGGAAAACTACAAATAGCGAAACAGATTTTTTGATTAGATATCCTGAAGAGGTAAATTTTTCAATAGAGCAGGCTGAAAAATTCCTGAAGGAATACTTAGAAGATGAGAAAGCATTGCTAATCTTTGTGTTTTTAAATGGAGAAATTGCAGGAAGTATAGGACTCAGAGGTATTTCAAATATGATGAAACTTAAGCATAGAGCAAATTTTGGAGTGACGGTAAGGAAAAAATACTGGAATTTAGGAATAGGAAACTTATTAATTACCCGGATGCTTCAAATAGCAAAAGATATAGGATATGAACAAGTCGAACTTGGAGTTTTTGAGAATAATGAAAATGCAATTAGAATGTATAAAAAAATTGGTTTTGAAGAATGGGGAAGAGTTCACAGAGCATTTAAACTAAAAAATAGAAATTATTATGATGAAATAATTATGGGAATTATGTTATAATAGGATAACATATTTATTTAGCTGAAAGCAGCCATTGATGAGTTTTAAAATTGGCTTACAAAATATAAAATAAATTTAGGAGGTACAAATATGGCAACACCACATTTAGGAGCTAAAAAGGGAGATATCGCGGAAACAGTATTATTACCAGGAGATCCGCTAAGAGCGAAATATATTGCAGAAACATTCCTAGAAGATGTAGTACAATATAACAACGTAAGAGGAATGTTAGGATTTACAGGAACTTATAAAGGAAAAAGAGTATCTGTTCAGGGAACAGGAATGGGAGTGCCTTCAATAGGAATTTATACTCATGAATTAATTAATGAATATGGATGTAAAAATTTAATAAGAATAGGAACAGCAGGATCTTTACAGGAGAATGTAAAGATAAGAGACGTAGTTATTGCAATGGCTGCTTCTACAGATTCTGCAATAAACAAATTAAGATTTAACGGAGCTGACTATGCACCTACTGCAAGTGCTGAATTGTTATTTAAAGCTTATGAAGCTGGAAAAGCAAAAGGATTAAATATGAAATCTGGAAATGTCCTTACAAGTGATACTTTTTACGGAGATGACCCTGAAGGATGGAAAAAATGGGCAAAATTTGGTGTGCTATGTGTAGAAATGGAAACAGCTCAACTGTATACAACAGCTGCAAAATTTGGAGTAAATGCACTTACTCTTTTAACAATAAGTGATTCACTAGTTACAGGAGAAGTTACATCTGCAGAAGAAAGACAGCTTACATTCAATGATATGATTGAAGTAGCTCTGGAAAGTGCTTTAAGCTTATAAGATACAGACTAATTAACAGGAGAAAATTATGAAAGAAGTAAGTGGAAAAATGAAATTAACTGAGGAAGAAATATCTGGATACATAGATGAAGCAAATGACATACTTAAAAATGCATATGTTCCGTATTCTAAATTTCCTGTTGCAGCATTATTAATTGATGAACAGGGAAGAAAATTCAGAGGAGTAAATGTGGAAAATGCTTCTTATGGATTAGGAATATGTGCAGAAAGAAATGTAATTCCCACAGCGGTGACTGAAGGAATGAAAAAAATTAAGCTTTTAGTAGTAACTGGAGGAACGCCTGAACCAATCAGTCCGTGTGGAGCCTGCAGACAGGTAATTTCAGAATTTTCTGATAAGGATACAGTTATTATTTTGACAAACAAGGATAAAAAATATAAGATATGGTCGATAGATGAGTTATTACCTTATTCATTCGGACCTGATGATTTATAATAAAATCAATAAAATATAAAAGAGAAACTGTTTTATAATGAAAATAAACGATGTATTTCTATATATGAAATATATTTTTATAAATTATAATTCAGTTTTTTTAAAAATTTTAGACATAAAGTGATTGGTGTAATCAGGCTGGAAATTTTGACAAAAACTCGAAAAAATATTATTATTTATCAATAAAAAGAGGAATTGTCTAGAAAAGAGGTTGTGAAATGCACAAGGAATTTGCTGAAGTATATGATGTTTTTATGAAACATGTGGATTATAAAGGCTGGTACAAGTTTCTTAAAACATATATTAAGACTAAGGGAGAGGTTCTGGATTTGGGATGTGGAACAGGAGAGTTCATATACAGGCTTTTAGATGACGGATTTTCAGTTACAGGAGTTGATATATCTGAAGGAATGCTTGAAATGGCTGAAAAAAAGATAAAGTCTAAAAATCTGAAAAGTAATGACTATAAGCTTGTAAAGGCAGATATTGTAAATTATGAGCACAATAATGAAGCTGATTATATTATGTGTAATTTTGATACGGTAAATTACTTTGAAAATAAGACAGAATTTAAGAAATTTATATCAAAATGCTATAAAAATCTTAAAAAAGGTGGATATTTCATATTTGATATTGTGACGGAAGAAATATTTGAAGAAATATTTGAAAACGGAATATTTTTAGATGAAGAGCCTGAGTATACGAGTATCTGGAGATATGAAAAAAAATCGAAAAGTAAATATTTTGTTGAAATAGATCTGTTTATAAGAGAGCAGGAAGGAGATAACTTATTCAGAAAGTATAATGAACAGCATAACAAGTTTATATATGAGCCTGAATGGGTTGTGGAAACAGTTCAGAAAAGTGGTTTTGAAGTTTTTGATGCTGCTACGAATCCTGATTTTGGGGAAAGCAGAATATTTTTTATATTTAAAAAAATATAGGTAAATTAGGAGAAATCAAATGTCTGATATATTAAAAACAAGCAGTAAAAGTATAAAAGAAGTCAATAAAAGAGATGATACAGCAGAAAATAAATATTTTGAAGAAAATATGAATGATGATGTTTTTTCATTGGAAAGTAATGAAGATAAGACAGAAAATGAAGATAGCGAAGAAAAAAGACGGGAAAGACTGGAAAAAATAGAAAAACGTCTTGGCAGATATGATAAGGAAAAGGAAATAAAACATAAGAAAAATAATATTCTCATGAAATATTTTCTTATAGCAACAAATATGATTTATATTTTGGCGGGGCCTATTATACTTATGCTGGGAGCATATCTCCTGCTGGAAAAATTTGTGTTTAAGAAACAGCAGCCAATAGTACTTATAATATTTCTTATATTAGGGGCTTTTACAGGGTACTGGTCCCTTATAAAACAGGTAAGGGATATAAAATAGTAAGCAGAAAATATTTAATAAATGGAGAGAAAAATGTTTGAAAATATACCTGAAATGATAAAAAGAACTTATGTAATAACAGTATGTATTTCTGTTATATCACTTATTGCAGGTGTTTTATTACATAGGGAAGAAATATATCTGGGATTTTTTACTGGAAGTCTTATTTCCCTTTTAAATACGTATCTGTTAATATCAGGAACATATAAAATCCTTCATGTGAAATTAAATGGAAAAATTGCAGGAACACTTGAATTTATAAAGCGTATGATTGTTTTTTGTCTTGGAGTGCTTTTTGTAGTGTATATAAGTAAAAAATATTATGCAGACAGTGTTTTGCGAAATATTGCAGCAACAGGGGCAGGAAGTCTTTCCTTCAAATTTTCCATATTTATAAATAGTTTTATTTCAAAATATATTAAAAAACCTTAAAAAAATATATTTGCAAAATAAAAATGATAGGAGTATAATAAAAAGTAGAAATTCAGATTTATACCTGATATTTCAATTTTAGAAGGAAGGGAGATGAAAGAATGAAAAAGAAAATAGTTATTTCCATATTGGGGCTATTTATTTTAATGCTGGTTGTTAACATCATACTGTCGCTTATTACAAGTTTTTTACCTGTAAAGTTTGTAATGCCTGACGGACTGGTAGAACCGCCACATTACTATAACTTTGTTTTAGGAAAATATAATTTGAGTTTAAGCCAGACGGTTTTAAATACATGGGCTATTATGCTTTTAATTGTAATTCTTGTTAAACAAGGAGTAAAAAACATAAGTGTTACTAATCCAGGTAAAATGCAGATTATTTTAGAAGAGTATTATCATTTTATTGAAAATACATTTTTAGTTACATTTGGAAAGTATAAGAAAAAATTTATGCCATTTTTTTCAGCATTATTTGCATTTATACTTTTTTCAAATCTAAGTCTGTTTTTATTTCCCTTTATTGTGACAGTAACTAAGGGATCAGAAGGATATACAGTAGGTCACTTTTTCAGAACTCCTACAGCAGACCCTAATACAGCAATAGGACTATCTCTTGTAGTAGCAGTCCTGTTTGTATCAGTTGGTGTAAGAAAAGGTGGAGTGCTGGGATATATAAAAAGCCTTATGCATCCGGCGTGGTTCATGTTACCTATAAATATTGTAGGGGAAATTTCAAAAATATTGAACACTTCAATGAGATTATTTGGAAACATGCTGGCAGGACTTGTAATAGGAGGACTTCTGTATAGTCTTGTAGGAAGAGGATTAATTCAGTCATGGACTAACAATGCCCTTCAGGGAAGTTTTTCCTTTTCAGTAGGATGGCCGATGCTGATACAGCTTTACCTTGATGGATTTGTAGGAATAATACAGGCATTTGTCTTTACAATGCTGTCATCGGTATATGTTGGAGAAGTTCTTGGAGAAGAAGTAGAAGAAGAAAATTAGAAATTATGTAGCTATATAAATTAAAAAATATAAATAAAAAACAAAAAATAGGAGGATAAAAAGTTATGGAAGGAATAGTACAGGCAGCAGCTTTATTAGGAGCAGGAATAGCGGCAATAGGAGGAATAGGAGCAGGACTGGGGCAAGGAATTGCTACAGGATATGCGGTTGAGGCAATATCAAGACAACCTGAAGCAAAACAGGATATAATGCAGACATTAATTACAGGGTTGGCAATAACTGAGTCAACAGGGATTTACGCATTGGTAATCTCATTCCTTTTAATATTCTTAAAAGGATAAGCGTTGTTTTAACAGTTAATATAGTACGTAAATATTAAGGAGAGTAAAAATGTCAGAAGGAGCAAAATTAGTAAATATAGATTTTACAATGGCTATTCAAATAATAAATTTTTTAGTGCTAGTTTATTTTTTCTGGAGAGTTTTTTCAAAGAAAATAGGTAAAGTCCTTGAAGATAGAAAACATCTTGCCTTATCAGAAATGGAAATAGTGGAGGAAGAAAAAGAAAAACTTGATGAACAGAAAAAAGCAATGGAAAAACTGAAAAGGGAATCAAAAAGAAGAGCCAATGAAATACTTATTAAAGCTGAGAGACAGGCAGATGAAAGAAAAGACCAGATTGTTTCTTCAGCAATGAACAATAGGGAAAGAATGATGATGAAAGCTGAAGCGGATATTGAAAAAATGCGACAGAATGCCAAATTTGAACTTCAGAAGGAAGTCGGGGAAATGGCTGTCGAGCTTGCAGAAAAAATCATTAAGCAAAACATAAATGACAAGCAGGATGAGATAATAGACAATTTTATTAATGAAATAGGAGATTAACAGAATGGACAAGGAGGCAATAGCTAAAAGATATGCAACGGCTATTTATGATATAGCTGAGTCTTCAGGTAAAATAGGTGAGATAAGGGAAGCACTTAATATTCTGGCGGAAAATTACAATGAAGATGAGGAATTTAAAGTTTTTTTATTGGATCCGTCGATAAAATATGATGAAAAAGTCGAATATTTACATAAATCTTTTGATTTTATAAGTGAAGATGCCTTTAAAATAATAAATTATCTTGTAAAAAAAGGAAGAGTTGCCCTTTCGGATAAAATAAGGGACAGCTATTTAAAAATTTATTATGAGAAAAATAACAAATTGCCTGTAAATGCAACTTTTGTGAAGGAACTTTCAGAGAATCAGAGAGAGGCACTTATAAAAAAACTGGAAGGAAAATATAACAAGAAAATAGTATTAAACCTTTCAGTTGATGAGAATCTTATAGGTGGAGGAATTATAAAAGTAGGAAATCAGGTAATAGACGGTTCAATTAAAAATCAGATTGAAAACATGAAGAAAATATTTTAGAACAGGAGGTGTTTTTTCTTGAGAATTAAACCAGAAGAAGTCAGTAAGATTATCCGTGATGAAATAGAAGGATATAATAAATCGCTGGATATTGCAAATACAGGAACTGTATTGGAAGTAGGAGATGGAATAGCCAGAGTATATGGATTAAGTAAGACTATGTCAGGAGAACTGCTGAAGTTTGAAAATGGTGTCATGGGAATGGCATTGAATCTTGAAGAAGATAATATAGGAGCAGTTATTTTTGGTGAATCCAGAGGAATAAAAGAAGGAGGAACTGTAAAAAGTACCGGAAAAGTTGCAGAAGTTCCTTCAGGAGAAGGTCTTCTAGGAAGAGTTGTAAACGCTTTAGGAGAGCCTATTGACGGGAAAGGAAGCATTGAAGCTTCAAAATATATGAAAATAGAAAGACCGGCTTATGGAATAATAGATAGAAAACCTGTAAGTGAGCCACTTCAAACAGGAATAAAGGCAATTGACGGAATGTTTCCAATAGGAAAAGGACAGAGGGAACTTATTATAGGAGACAGACAGACAGGAAAAACAGCTATTGCAATAGATACAATAATTAATCAGAAAAATAATGATGTAGTCTGTATATATGTAGCAATAGGTCAGAAAAGATCAACAGTAGCACAGATATATAAAAAACTTGAAGAACTTGGAGCGTTGGAATATACAATAATAGTTGCAGCAACAGCTTCAGAAACTGCTCCTCTGCAATATCTTGCACCATATGCAGGTGTTGCAATGGGAGAATACTTTATGGAGCAGGGAAAACACGTACTTATAATTTATGATGACCTGTCAAAACACGCAGTGTCATACAGGGAAATGTCACTTCTTCTTAGAAGACCGCCAGGAAGGGAAGCGTATCCTGGGGATGTATTCTACCTTCACTCAAGATTACTTGAAAGAGCCGCTAAACTTAGTGATGAACTTGGTGGAGGTTCTATAACTGCATTACCAATTGTAGAAACAAAAGCAGGAGATATTTCGGCATATATACCTACAAATGTTATTTCAATAACAGATGGACAGATATTTTTAGAAACAGATCTGTTTAATTCAGGATTCAGACCGGCAATAAATCCAGGAGTTTCAGTGTCAAGGGTTGGAGGAAGTGCACAAATAAAAGCAATGAAACAAGTTGCATCAAAAGTGAAACTGGAACTGGCACAATATAATGAACTGCTGGCATTTACACAGTTTGGATCAGATCTTGATAAAGCTACAAGAGATCAACTTAACAGAGGGGCAAAAATTATGGAGGTTCTGAAACAGAGCCAATACAATCCATACAGGGTTGAAGAACAGGTTGTATCCTTCTTCTGTGTTACAAATGGTTATTTTGATGATATACCGACAGAAAAGGTAAAGGCATTTGAACACGACCTGATTGGAAGCCTGAGAACAGAAAATGAAATTTTATCTGAAATAAAGAAGGAAGAAAAAGTTACAGATGAAATTAATGAAAAACTGATTGCATACGTTACAAACTATAAGCAGGATTATGTATGGTAGGTGACATAAATGGCTGAAAATATGAAGGAAATAAAGGAAAGAATTGACAGTGTAAAAAATACCAGTCAGATAACTAATGCAATGAATATAGTTTCTTCAACTAAATTTAAGAAATTTCAGGTTCTTACATTGAAATCAAGGGAATATGCAAAGACAATTGGAGTAGCCTTTGATAATCTGGTTGCAGGAATGAAAAGTCATAACTATGAAATATTTGATGGAAAGCCTGAAGTGAAGAAAATAGGTATTATTGTAATGACATCTGACAGAGGATTATGCGGAAGCTTTAATTCAAATACCCTCAGAAAACTTGAAGGAATGAAAAAGAATTTTGAAAAGGAAAATAAGGAAGTTTCAGTAATTACAATAGGTAAAAAAGCAAAAGATTACTGTAAATCAAGAAATATACCGGTAGACAGTGAATATACACAGTTAATCCCTGAAACTATGTTTGAAAAAGGTAAAAAAATAAGTGAAGATATTGTACAGTTCTATCTGAATGATTTTTATGATGAAGTGTATATGATTTTTTCAAGATTTGTTTCTGCAATAGAATACAATATTCAGGTAGAAAAAATTCTTCCAATTGAGAAAAAGGAAGGACTTCCTAATAAGGAATATGTATTTGAACCTTCGGAAGAAGAAGTTTTACGTTCTTTTATTCCTAAAGTGCTGAATATAAAATTATATCAGTCATTACTTGAAAATTCTGCCAGTGAACATTCGGCAAGAATGTCTGCCATGAAACAGGCAAGTGATAATGCTGAAGAAATGATAAACAAACTTACTGTTAAATATAACAGGGAACGTCAGACAATGATTACACAGGAATTATCTGAAATAGTAAGTGGCTCGGAAGCATTGAAATAAAATTAGGAATAAAGAATAAAAAACTGAAGAAATTTATGAGAGAAAAAGATATGAAATAAGCAGAGGAGGTTAAAAAGTTGCTTAACAAGGGAAAACTGGTCCAGATAATAGGACCGGTCATAGATGTTAAATTTGAAGATCAGCTGCCAGATATATATAATGCCCTGGAAGTGTATGATGATAATGGCCAGAAATTAGTTGCCGAAGTGCACTCGCATAATGGAAATAATGTTGTTAGGGCAGTTGCAATGACAGGGACAGATGGACTTAGAAGAGGTCTGGAAGTAGTAGATACAGGAAAACCTATACAGGTTCCGGTGGGAAGACAGACACTAGGAAGAATATTTAATGTATTGGGAGAGCCTGTTGATAATGGGGAACCAATCAGTGCGGATTTAATGGATTCAATACATAAGGAAGCACCTTCATTTGAACAGCAGGGGACTGATAGTGAAATACTTGAAACAGGGATAAAGGTAGTAGATTTACTGGCTCCATATCTTAAAGGTGGAAAAATAGGACTGTTTGGTGGTGCGGGAGTAGGTAAGACCGTACTGATACAGGAACTTATAAATAATATTGCAAAAGGACATGGAGGACTTTCTGTATTTGCAGGGGTAGGAGAAAGAACAAGAGAAGGAAGAGACCTTTATAATGAAATGAAGGAAAGTGGAGTTATTAATAAAACAGCATTAGTTTATGGCCAAATGAATGAGCCACCTGGAGCAAGACTTAGGGTAGGTCTTACAGCACTTACAATGGCAGAATATTTTAGGGATAAGGAAGGACAGAACGTATTGTTATTTATTGACAATATATTCAGATTTACTCAGGCAGGGGCAGAAGTTTCAGCTCTTTTAGGAAGAATGCCTTCAGCAGTGGGATATCAGCCAAATCTGGCAACAGAAATGGGAGCACTGCAGGAAAGAATAACTTCCACAAACACAGGGTCAATAACTTCTGTACAGGCAGTTTATGTACCGGCAGATGACCTTACAGATCCGGCACCTGCAACTACCTTTGCACATTTGGATGCGACTACGGTTCTGTCAAGACAGATTGCATCTCTAGGAATTTATCCTGCTGTGGATCCGCTTGATTCTACATCAAGAATACTTGAGCCTGAAATAGTAGGAAATGAACATTATAAAGTTGCAAGGGAGACTCAGAAGGTATTACAGAGATATAAAGAACTTCAGGATATAATTGCAATACTTGGAATGGATGAACTGGATGAGGAAGATAAACTGACTGTAAACAGGGCAAGAAAAATTCAGAGATTTTTCTCACAACCGTTTTCAGTAGCAGAACAGTTTACAGGAATGAAAGGGAAATATGTTCCTTTAAGGGATACAATAAGGGGATTCAAGGAAATTCTTGATGGACTGCATGATGACCTTCCTGAACAGGCATTCTTATATGTAGGAACTATTGATGAAGCAGTAGCAAAAGCAAGAAAACTTATGAGTGAATAAAAATCTAAAGACAGGAGAATACTATATGGCAACAGAATTTATTGCAAAAGCTGTAACGCCTGAAGGTCTTGTTTTCAGAAAACCTGTAACTTTTTTAAAGATAAGAACAGAGAATGGAGATATTGGGATATTGGCAAACCATATTAATTTCATATCTCCTCTTGGTGCAGGTGAAATGCTTATAAGAGAAAAAGATAATAAGGAAACTTCCTATTACATATCGGGAGGTTTTCTGGAAGTCAGACAGGATAAGGTAGTTATTCTAGGGGAAGATGTACTGGAGGCTACAACGGCAGAAGCTATAAAAATGGCAAGACAGGCTGCAATCGAGCAGGCAAAACAGCATAAAATAAGAGAAGAACAGGATATTTTAGGAAGTAAGAAAAAAATTCAGCAGAATTTGAAAAGAAAATAGTGCAATTATTTCATTTATATGTTAATATATAAATATTAAGTATAAAATGGAGACTGATTTATGAAAAAATATCTGTATGAAATGACAAAGGAAGAATTAATACATCTTGCAATGCAGGAATGCATCCTTCTTGAATTGACTTTTGATAAGGAAAAAATTATGAAAAAGCTTGAACAGAAAGGATATGAACGTATTAAGGAAACCGGAAGTCTACCTAAAAAAGAAAAAGTTTCAGCAGAAGAGAAAAAAATTTATCTGGATGAAGAAAATGAAAATATAGAAAAAAAGGGAGGCTACGAAGATATGAAAGAAGATTTAAAATTAAAGGGTACAGAAGTGATTGAAGAAGAAACTCAAGTTGAAGAAGTTGAAGAAGTAGAAGAAGTAGACTTTTCTGTAGAATCTATATTTCCTTATAGAAGTAGAAGCTATTACAGAAACTATCCTAACAGAAAGTTAATGAGATCTGTCATAAGAATTCACAGAAGAAGCAGAAGGAATTCTTTTCAGGAAATTTCTTTTAACTACAAGGATATAGATGAAGAACAGATAAAAAAGAGAGAAACTGAAACAGCAATAAACCGTTCAAAATTTGAAATAGGAGCAGATTATGAAAATAAATCAAAAGAAGAAGAAAAGTATTTTGATAAGGCATATCTGCCTAGTTCATATTTTGTAGATGAAGTGGTGTTAATGCCTAAAAACCCTACAACGTTATTTGTTTACTGGGAAATAAGGGATGACACATTTTCAAGACTGTCAGAAAATAACCATGTAATAGATAATGTTGTAATTAAACTTATGAAAGATGGTCATGAATATAGAAAAATAATAAGACATGAAAGAATCGGTTCACATTATATTACTGGAGTTGATGCAAGTCAAAGTTATGAAGTTCTTATAGGATATGAAGATCAGTATGGTAACTTTTCAGAAGTTGCCCATTCTCAAGAAGCAATAGTCCCTTCAGATAAATTATCTGATAATTTTGATTTATTATGGGGAACTGTTAAGGAAGATAAAAATACTAATCAGATAATAAAATATATTAACAGTCCTATTCCTACACCTGAAAATCAGGAATTTATAGAACTTTCTAATGGTGGAAGTGGCATAGCTGATGATGAAGAATTTACAGTGGAAGTTCTAGAAAGACTTTTAAAGGTAGGAGCTTCAGAACAGCTTATTGAAAGAAGTGAAAGAAAAGTAAAACCTGATAAGCTGGTAATGATTGGTTCCAGCAGTTCAAGATAAAAGTCAGAAGAAAGTTTATAAAAGTTTTTTATAAATAAAATAACAACTGAATAATACTCTAAATAAAGTAAAAAACTCTATAAATTTGATTTTTTACTTTATTTTATATTTAGAATATCATATGAATAAATGCATATATTTTTGTATTTGAAAAAGACTTATAAAAATGTTAATATATAAAAATATTATAAAATCAAAAGATAAATTTTAGGAGGTCAAATGTTTCAAAATCTTGAAAGTTTATTAATATGGATAGTTTCCATAGAGCATATACATTTAGCAATTTATATAATGTTTCTAATAGCTATTTTAGTTTCAGAAAGATCACCTGAAACAATAGTTGCATGGATTTTTACAATAACTGTTTTTCCAGTTTTTGGATTTATACTGTATCTTGTATTTGGAATAAACTGGAGAAAAAACAGGATAGAATCTCTACAAAACAAGAATCGGAGAAGTTTATTCAAAGGGTTTCCGAGCCTTACAAAAAACTTTCTGAAATATGATCCTGCAGAGATTTTTCATTCTCGTAAGGTAAAACCCGAAGATTTAGACATACTTATGAATAATGCAGGAATTTCCCAGGAAGAAAGTGAAATTGTTAAACTTTTATATACTTCAGAAGGTACATATCTGACTCACAACAGTTCATATGAAATGTTTTACGATGGGAAAGAAGCTTTTGATTCCATTATTCAGGATCTGGAAAATGCAAAAGAAACAATTTACATGGAATACTTCATATGGAAATCGGATAAGCTTGGTGAAAAAATAAAGGATATACTAGTAAAAAAAGCAAAAGAAGGTGTAAAGATAAGACTTCTTTTTGATGGAATGGGTTCGTTTGGAACAATCTCAGAGAAATACAGGAAAGAACTTTTAAAAGTTGGAGTAGAATTTAAATATTTTCTGGATATAAAATTTGCCCTTTCGAAAATTAATTATAGAAATCATAGAAAAATAACTATTGTAGATAATAGAATTCTTCACACTGGAGGAATGAACCTTGGGGAAGAATATATAACAGGAGGAAGAAGATTTGAAAGCTGGAGAGATACAAATGTGAGAATACAGGGGGAACTTGTACTGCATTATCTTGCAATATTTGTAACAGACTGGCTTAACAGTGGTGGAAAACAGGATTTTAATATGGATGATATAGAAGAAGTAATGGAAGAACACAAAAAGATACGGGAAGACAGTCCTTATCTTATGCAGGTGTCAGCAAGCGGACCTGATACAATATGGACAACATTGAAGTATACATATTCAAAGCTTATAACATCAGCTAAAAAGGAAATACTTATTCAGAGTCCATACTTTATACCTGATACTTCCCTTGTAAGTCAGCTGAAGATAGCCGCCCTTTCAGGAGTAAAAATAAAACTTATGATAGCAGGGGTTCCGGATAAGAAAATACCTTACTGGATAGCTGAAACATATTTTGAGGAACTTCTTATGGTAGGAGTTGAAATATATAGATATAAAGCTGGATTCATACATTGTAAAAATATAGTGGTTGATGGAAAGGTGTCCACTATGGGAACATGTAATTTTGATATGAGAAGTTTTGAAATCAACTATGAAATAAATTCCATTTTTTATAACGAGGAAATAAGTCAAAGTATAAGAAATCAGTTTTATAAGGATTTAGATTTTTGTGAGGAAATAAAAGAGGAAAATCTAAAAGAAACAGTATTCTGGAGAAAAATCAGAAATTCCCTTTTCAGGGTAGTTTCGCCTTTAATGTAAGTAAATGGATGAAGTATATTTGTTAATGTGATAAGGCAGGAATGTGAGATGAAAGGAAAATGTATATTTAAAAATGACGGGATAGTTCTTCTGAATAAAAGCAGAGGAATTTCATCCTTTAAAGCGATAAATAAACTGAAATGGGTTATAGGTTCCAATAAGGTTGGTCATGCAGGGACGCTTGATCCTATAGCTGAAGGACTTCTTATAGTGATGATAAACAACGCTACAAAATTTTCTGACAATCTCATGAAAAAGGATAAGGAGTACTTTGTAGAACTTGAATTAGGATATGAAACTGACACATATGACACTGAAGGGGAAATAACTGAAAAATATGAAGGAAATCTAAATATTTCTGATGAAAAGATACTTGAAGTTATTAACAGCTTTACAGGAGAAATAATGCAGGTACCTCCTATGTATTCTGCCATAAAGATAAATGGAGAAAAGCTTTATGAGCTTGCACGTAAAGGAATTGAAGTGGAAAGGGAAGCAAGGAAAGTAAAAATCTACTCAATAAAGGAAATACATGTGGAGAATAAGGAAAAATGCAGGATTTCCTTTTATACAGAAGTAAGTAGCGGAACATATATAAGGTCGCTTGTAAGGGATATTGGGAGAAAACTTGGTGTTTACGCAACAATGACAAGGCTGGTACGTACAAAAATTGATAAATACAGTATTGAGGAATCTGTTTCATTAGAAGAAATAGAAGAAAAATTAGCCAAGGAAAAAGAAGCACCCAAAAAAAATATTAGTGAAGATATTTCAGATAATATAGAAAAAGTAGAGGAAATTATAAAATTTAAAAATATAGAATGTATATTTAATTATGAAAAAATAAGTGTTTCAGAAGAAAAATATAAAAAACTTAAAAATGGGATGACAGTACTTGTAGGATTTAAAAAGTTTAAGGATATATATACTGTTACAGAAAATAATCTATACTGTGTATATGTAAAAAATGAAACATTAGGAAAAAAAGAATTTAAAGGAATTGTAAAAGTTATAAGAAAAGGTCATGATAAAGTGTATTTGAAAAGGGAAAAATATTTCATATAAAATAATATAAAATGAAGTTTTCAGAATATGAAAAAATATTGAATTTATTAATCGTAATTAAATTTTTGTATTTGAAAAAATAACATTTGTGTGTTATAATAATAAAACAGTAAAAAATAGAAATGAGGAAAAAATGCGAATTTTGGGTATTGATCCAGGGACTGCTATTGTAGGATATTCCATTATTGAGTTTGATAAAGGGAAATATAATGTTCTGGATTATGGATGTATTTATACTGATAAGGATGAAGATATGCCGGTAAGACTGGAAAAAATATATGATTCTCTTGACAATCTTATAAAATTATGGAAACCGACTGACATGGCTATTGAAGATTTGTTTTTCTTCAAAAATCAGAAGACAATAGTAAAAGTTGGACAGGCAAGAGGAGTAATAACCCTTGTTGGTCAGAAAAACAGGCTGAATATATTCAGTTATACACCATTACAGGTTAAAATGGGAATAGCCAGCTATGGAAGGGCAGAAAAGAAACAGATACAGGAAATGGTCAAAATTATTCTTAAACTTGATGAAATACCGAAACCTGATGATGCCGCAGATGCTCTGGCAATTGCCATAACACATATAAATTCTAAAAACAGTTTTGGAGGATTTACAAGAGGAGACAATATAAGCAAAAAACTTGAAAAACTCAATTCTAATAAAATAAAACTGGAAGATTATAAAAAGCTCATAAGATAAGGAAGGTAAGGGAAATGAATATAGTTCTTTTATATCCTGAAATACATGTCAATACAGGAAATATTGGAAGAACATGTGTTCTGACTAATACAAAACTGCATCTGATAAAGCCGTTGGGATTTTCTCTTGATGCAAAGGAAGTGCGAAGGGCAGGACTTGATTACTGGAAGGATGTCCAGTTACATGTGTGGGAAAGTTTTGAACATTTTTTTCGGGAAAATATAGAAGGAAAAGATGATGTAAAGCTGTATTTTGCAACAACTAAAACAAAGCAAAAATACACAGATGTAAAGTATGGTGAAAATGACTACATAATGTTTGGACCTGAATCAAAGGGAATACCGGAAGATATATTGAATAAATACAAGGAAGACAACATTACGATACCAATGCTTCCTTTGGGAAGATCACTAAATCTGTCAAACTCTGCCGCAATAATTTTATATGAGGCATTGAGACAGAATGAGTTTAAGTTTTAAAAGAATTACATAAATTGATATTGAAATTATAATTTATTCCGGATAAATAATGAAAAGGAGGAAAGAAAAAATAAATGAAAGTATATTTAGATCTTGTAAAATACGTTCTTGAAAATGGAGTGAAAAAGGAAAATAGAACAGGAGTAGATACTATTTCTACATTTGCCTATTTTTATAAAGTTGATTTGAGCGAAGGATTTCCACTCCTGACAACAAAAAAGATGTATTTTAATTCAATGTTACATGAACTTTTCTGGTATCTGACCGGAGAAGAGCATATAAAAACGTTGAGAGAAAAAACAAAAATATGGGATGCATGGGCTGATAGCGAAGGAAGACTTGAAACTGCCTACGGAAGATTCTGGAGAAGGTATCCTGTACCTGAAGTTTCACTGGATGGAGAAGTTTTTGCAGATGAAAACAATAAATGGACAAAAAGGGAAGAAAATGGTCAGCTAGTTTTTGATCAGATTCAGTATGTGATTGATACGTTGAAGGAACTGAAGGTTAATCCAAATCATAAAAATGGAAGAAGAATGATTGTTCTTGCATGGAATCCAGGAAACGCTTCTATTAGCAAATTACCTCCATGTCATTATACTTTTGCATTTAATGTTTCAGGGAATAAACTTAATTGCCATTTGACACAGAGAAGTGGGGACATTGCCCTTGGAATACCATTTAATCTGGCATGTTATTCATTACTTACAATGATGATAGCTAAAGAATGTGGATATGAACCGGGAGAGTTTGCCCACACTATAATAGATGCACATATTTATGAAAATCACGTGGAAGGGCTTAAGGAACAGCTAAAAAGAGAGCCTCTGAAATTATGTAAAGTTAAAATAGCCGATAAATCTTTTGATGAGCTGACTTTTGATGATATAAAACTTGAGGATTATGAAAGTCATCCTGTTATAAAATTTGAAGTTGCAGTTTAATAGGATTGAAGAATTGATAGAGATTAAATGATAAATGAAAAGGAATTGGAATGTTTAGTATAATAGTTGCAGTTGGGAAAAATAGAGAAATTGGTAAAGGAAACAAACTTCTATGGCATATACCGGAAGATTTGAAAAATTTAAAGGAGATAACGACAGGTAAAACAGTTATAATGGGAAGAAAAACCTTTGAAAGTATAGGAAGACCACTACCAAACAGGAAAAACATAGTTTTATCAAAAAATGGGGATAAAGAATCGTTTGAACAAAAAGGAATTGAGCTTTACCAAAATTTAGAAAGCTTAATAGAAGATTATAAAAATTCTGAAGAAGAGATTTTTATAATGGGCGGAGAGCAGATATACAGGGAATTTATGCAAAAAGGACTGGTTAGGAGACTGTATATAAGTTATATTGAATTTTCAGATTCAGAAGCAGATGCTTATTTTCCGGAAATTGACTATAACAACTGGAAAATAATAAAAGAAAAGAATTATGATAACTGGAAATTCTGTATGTATGAAAAGAAATAAAAATAAGGATTAGGAGAAGGAAATATGCCAAGAGTAAAATTTACAAAAAAAGATATTTTAAAAGCTACTTATGATATTATGAAACAGGATGGAATTCAGAATATAAGTGCAAGAAAGATAGCGAATAAATTTAAAGGTTCAACAGCACCTATATATGCGAATTTTTCAACAATAGAAGAACTTAAAGATGAAATTATAAAATTAGCAGAAGACAAATTAAAAGAATATTTATATGGAAATTATTCTGAAAGAAAACTTATGAATGGAGCAATAGGATTTATACTGTTTGCAAGAGAGGAAAAGGAACTTTTCAGGGCAATTTTTCTGGATGGAGCAAAGGGATTTGAAACATTGTTTAATGAAACTATGGAATCTCTTCTTAAGGAAGAAGTTCTAATGGTAAGTTTTCCAACATTAACTTATGAAACAGCAAAAATGGCTGTGCGTAGATTATGGTACTGGGCATTTGGATATGCAACACTTACATGTGTAGGTTCAATGAAAAATGAAACAAATGAAGAAATCGAAAGAAAAATAATAGACATTGCAGATCAATTTAGAAAATTATATGGAGTTGAGGAAGAATCTCAATAAATATAAATGGAGAAAATATGAATAAATATAAATTTCTTGGAATGCTCTTTCACTTTATATATAGGGCATTGAGCGGAATAACGAAAAAAGAGTATTATTATGAGATTGAAAATTTTGATATGAACAGCCAGAATATAGTTGTATTTTGGCATAGGAAAATATTTACGGTATGTAATGCTACAAGAGTTATAAAAAAGAAGGCATCAATGGTAAGTGCTTCAAAAGATGGAGAAATATTATCTGAACTTTTAAGAAGGGAAGGAAATGCACTTATAAGAGGTTCTTCAAACAGGGATAATATAAAAAGTTTGAAGGA
Organism: uncultured Leptotrichia sp.; assembly: GCA_937925095.1. Lineage (GTDB taxonomy): Bacteria > Fusobacteriota > Fusobacteriia > Fusobacteriales > Leptotrichiaceae > Leptotrichia_A. The sequence goes on along the minus strand of CALEXX010000003.1, from coordinate 85,507 downwards.
ATCTCTGAGATATGCAAAGGACGGGTATACTTTGGGAATTGCAATTGACGGGCCTAAAGGACCTATATTTGAACCAAAGGCGGGAGCTATTTATATAGCCCAGAAGACAGGATTACCTATTGTACCTGTAAGTTCCTACTGTAATAAAAAATGGATATTTGAAAAAATATGGGATAGACTTGAAATACCTAAGCCTTTTTCAAAAAATATTCATTTTGTGGGAAAGCCTTTTTATATAGACAAGAAAATACCTCTGGAGGAAGCAACAGAAATCGTTAAAAAAAATATACACGATGCAGGATTGAAGGCATATGAAATATATAAAGAAAAATACCTTGAAAAATAATTTAAATTACAAATAAATTTAACAATACTGGAAGGAGAAACAAATAATGTCCAATTCATTTTATTTAACAACCCCAATATACTATCCAAATGCAGCTCCACACGTGGGAACAGCATACACTACAATAATTTGTGATGTTATTGCGAGATACAAGAGAATAATGGGATACGATGTATCATTTATGACAGGTGTAGATGAACATGGTCAGAAAATACAGGAAGCTGCAGTAAAAAATGGATTTACTCCACAACAGTGGGTGGATAAAATGTCCTTAAATTTCACTTCCTTATGGGAAAAACTTGGAATTTCCAATACTGATTATTTGAGAACGACTCAGGAAAGACATATTAACAGTGTTAAGGAAATAATAAAAAGAGTATACGAAAAAGGGGATATATACAGAGGAGAATATATAGGAAAATATTCTGTTTCAGAAGAAACATTTGTTCCTGAAAATCAGCTGGTTGATGGGAAATATATGGGAAAAGAAGTTATCGATGTAAAGGAAGCTTCGTATTTCTTCAGACTTTCAAAATATGAAGATGCCCTTTTAAAATATATAGATGAACATCCTGATTTTATAAAGCCTGAAAGCAAGAAAAATGAAGTTGTGGCATTTATAAAACAGGGATTACAGGATTTATCAATATCAAGAACAACTTTTGACTGGGGAATACCACTTGAATTTGAAGAAGGCCACGTAATATATGTATGGTTTGACGCTCTGACAGTATATCTTACAGGAGCAGGTTTCCAGCAGGATGAAAATGAATTTGCAAAGAGATGGACTAATGGAAGGGTAACTCACCTTATTGGAAAGGATATATTGAGATTCCATGCGATAATCTGGCCTGCAATGCTTATGTCTGCAGGAATAAAACTCCCTGATACAGTAGCTGCCCATGGATGGTGGACTGTAGAAGGTGAAAAAATGTCTAAGTCATTGGGAAATGTAGTAAACCCTGAAGAAGAAGTTCAGAAATATGGACTGGATGCCTTCAGATATTATCTGATGAGAGAAGCAACTTTTGGACAGGATGCAGATTATTCTAAAAAAGCCATGATTCAGAGAATAAATTCAGATTTGGCAAATGATTTGGGAAATCTTCTGAACAGAACAATAGGAATGCAGAAAAAATATTTTGATTCAAAAGTAGTTCTGAATAAAGTTGAAGACAAATATGATATGGAAATAAAAGATTTATGGGAAGAAACACTTGTAAATCTGGATAATCACATGAATGAATTCCAGTTTTCTGAAGCGTTGAAGGATATATGGAAATTCATTGGAAGAATGAATAAATACATTGATGAATGTGAACCATGGAATCTGGCAAAGGAAGAAAGTAAAAAAGACAGGCTTTCAACTGTAATGTATAATCTTGTTGAAGGGTTATATAAAATTGCAGTGCTTATAGCACCATTTATGCCTGATACAGCTAAACAAATGATTAGACAGCTTGGACTGGACATAAATCCTGAAGAAATTAAAATTGAAAATGTTAAGGAATGGGGAGTATACCCTGAAGGAAATTCTTTAGGAGAAGCAGTACCATTGTTCCCAAGAATTGAAGTCGAAGAAGAAGCAAAAAAAGAATATAAGGAAGACCTTAAAATTGAAAATCCTATAACAATAGATGATTTTTCTAAAGTAGAGATAAAAGTCGTTGAAATAGAAAAAGTCAGCAAAGTTGAAGGGGCAGACAAACTGCTTAAATTTATTGTAAATACAGGAAGTGAAAAGAGACAGATTATTTCAGGAATAGCAAAATATTATCCGGATGAACAGGAACTTGTAGGAAAGAAAGTGCCTGCTGTACTTAATTTAGAACCTGTAACATTAAAAGGGGAACTTTCACAGGGAATGCTTCTTACAACAGCCACAAAGAAAAAAGTGACTTTAATAGAAATTGATAATGGTATAAAAACAGGAGCGGTAATAAAATAACATATTAAGATGTAATTAGAATGGGATGATATAATAAAATGAGAAAATTTATATTCTATGTATTTTTAATTTCTCTATTGATAGTATCATGTTCTCAGGATAAAAAAGGGTATGATGCGTTAGAAAAAGGATTAATAGGAATTCTTGAGAAAAAAGATGAAGGATACATATTGCAGCAGCTTGAAAAATCTGCTGAGCAGAAAAATGAAGATGTATTTGCACTGGCGTATGTATATCTGGGAACACAAGGGGAAGAATTTTATAATAAATTTTTAAAGAAAAGTAACGGATATGCAGAATATTATAAAGCAATGTTCCTAAAGGAAACAAATGGTATGGAAGATGAAATTATAAATCTTCTTGAAAGTTCTGCAAAACAGGGAAATAATAAGGCATATTACATGCTGGGAAGTATATATGAATCAAAATTTGAATTTTCAAAGGCTCAGGAGTATCTGAAAAAAGGTAAGGATGCCGGTGAAATATATTCAGTGTATTCATATAACTATAATAAAAACTTATCAGATGTGTATAGCCGTATTGAAGAACTGAATAAAAAACTCAAGGATGATACAATAAACCAGATGGAAAAAAAGGAGTTAGGAACTCTGATTGTGGAAAAGGTATCAAACTATGAAGAGGGATACAATATACTGAAGGACTTCCTTTCTGAAAATTATCCACCTGCCTTATATGCAAAGGCTAAAATTCTGGAATTAGAAGATAAGGAAGAAGAAGCTATCCAAATATACAATGAGATATTTATGAAAAATAAATACTATCTCGCAGGATTTGAGCTGGCATCAAAACTGGTGAAGACTAGTAAAAATTATGAACTTGCAATGAAGGTTCTGGAGGATACAAATTCTGACGAACCGGTAATTTCAGGGTATAAAGGTTTTGTATACGAGAATATGAAACAATATAAAAAAGCTGAAGAAAACTACCTGAAGGCAGTTGAAAAAAATGATATTGGAATAATGATTTACCTTGGAAGTTTATATGAAAATCTAGGTGAAACAAAGAAGGCAAAAGATATTTATACTAAGGCGTATCATCTAGGTTCGGTGGATGCAGGATATAAGCTTTCATATCTGCTCGAAGAACTGGAGGAAAATAAACTTAAGGAAAGTAAGAATAATAAAAAAGATAATGCTAAAAAAGACACTAAAGATGATGTCAAAAAAAGTAAGGAAGCTAAAAAAATATTGGAAAACCTTGTTAAAAATGGAGATGATTATTCAATGGTTGATTTGAGCCTTTATTATCCTCAAGGAGACCCTAATATCAGAATTTTAAACTTGAAAGCTGCAGCAAAGTTAAATAAAACAGCCTTCTATAACCTTGGAGTATTCTATTATGAGAAGAAAAACAAGGAAAAGGCAAAGTTTTATTTAAAGGTTGCAAAGGAAAATGGTTACGATATAGGTACGGTATTTGAAAGATATATAAGAAATTAGAAATAAAATTCAAAAGGCAATAAAAGAAAAATTAGTTAGTATTGTTTGTAAATAAAAATGATGAAATGGAAAATAGAATTTCAGAAAATTTTATTTAAAATAAAAAGCTGAGAGGAAGGATTGGATTAACAATGAAAAAATTAATATTGCTAATAATGATGGGGACTATGTTTGTAATTGGATGCAGTAAAAATAAAGACGTAGCAGAAACAGTAAAGGAAAATAAAACTAAAACTGTAAAAGAAGCATCATCAGGAAATGAAATGCCGGCACTTACTTTAACAGATCTGGAAGGAAAAACTTTTGACAGTAAAAGTCTGTTGGGAAATGGGAAAAAGACATTATTTGTTGTAGCGGCAGAATGGTGTCCGCACTGTAATGCTGAAATGCCACATATTCAACAGTTTTACGATGAAAATAAAGATAAGGTAAATGTTATAGTAGTATTTAGTAATGTCAGATCAAGTCTTGATGCAGTAAAAAAATATATGTCAGAAAATGGTTATACAATTCCTGCATATTATGATGCAGACGGTTCTGTCTTAAACGGACTTGGAGTACAGGGATTCCCATTTAACATAAAAGTTGACGGTACTAAAATAGAAAAAACATTAGAATTACCTGTAGATTATGGAAAACTTGCAAGTGAGTTTGTTCAATAGAATAAGTACCGAAAATCTGTGATAGAAAAAAATTACTTTACAAAATTCAATAAATATGGTATTATTATGAGGAATTTTTTCTATGAATATAGGTTGCCTCTATATTCTTGGATTAAATAATAAAATTTAGGAGGAAATATTAATGGCAATGAAACCAAAAAAAGAAATTATTGAAACATTCGGAAAAAATGCACAGGATACTGGATCAGCAGAAGTTCAAGTAGCATTACTTACAGAAAGAATTAATCATTTAACTGCTCACTTGAAAGTACATTTTAAAGATGTTCACTCAAGAGTAGGATTATTAAAAATGGTAGGTAAAAGAAGAAGATTATTAAATTACATCAAAAACAGAAACGTAGATGACTATAGAGAATTAATAGACAAATTAGGAATCAGAAAATAGTAATTCAGGAAAGGGGCTGTCTCAAAATAAGCTTTTGAGGGAGCCTTCTTTATAATATTTGGTTATCATGAATTAATATAGTGAATTATAATGAGGTAAGATATGGCATATAAATTAAGTGAAAAAATTGTTGGAGGAATTGTTGCAGCAATAAGAAAGATACTGTCTTTTTTTCCTTTGAAGGTTAGATATTCATTTTTTGAAAATTTAGGTTTGTTAGGTTATTATTTGATAAAAAAACGGAGAAAATTAACTTTAGATAATATAAGACAGGCTTTTCCTGAAAAAAGTGATGAGGAAGTAGTTAGGATTGCTAAAGAATCATATAAAACAATGGGAAAAATGATAATGACTTCCATTTATCTTGAAGAAATTACTTCAAACGGAAATACAGTTATGGAAAATGAGGAGCTTATGCTGAAGGCCTGTGAAAATAATGAAAAGGCTGTCATAATAGTTTCGCTTCATCTGGGAGGATTTGAAGCAGGAAGTATAATGAGGAACATAAGAAAGTTTTATGCTGTTTTCAGAAAACAGAAAAATAGAAAGCTTAATGATTTAATGACAAAATGGCGTGAGGAAGGTGGACTTCATTCCATACCTTTGAGAGATAGTGAAACATTGAATGATGCTTTGAGAAATAAGACAATAATAGCCCTTGCATCAGATCATCATGCAAATGATGTGGAAATAGAGTTTTTTGGAAGAAAGGCAAAGGCAGTATCAGGACCGGTTCTACTTGGATTAAAGCACAAAGTTCCTCTTGTATTGGCTTATGCTATTTTTGAAAATAACACTATAAAAGTTGTAAATAAGAAAATATTGGAAATAGAAAAACAGGAAAATTTAAAAGCCACTGTAAAGTTTAATATGCAAAAAATATTTCATGAATTTGAAGAAATTATAAGAGAATATCCTGAACAATATATGTGGCAACATAAAAGATGGAGAGAAGAATAAAAAATATAGAAATTATCTTTAATCGCACTTGAATAACAAAAAAAAGTATGATAAAATTATATAGCGAAATTTTTGGAGGGAATATGAAAAAATATTTATTTCTACCAATTTTGTTGATTTTTATAAGTTGCACTACTGTTAACGCATCTAAAATCGTGTCACGAACTGAAATCGAGAAAGTCAATACTGAAGTTACGAACACTATTGGGAAGTTAAAAGAAGCAGCAGAATTGAATAAATACGAAGAATTAAAAGAATTTTTCTTACCTACATTTAAAAATAATTATATTGTGAAAAATATAGAGCAATATGATCTTTCAAGATTAACATTTATGTTTTCAGATGTGAAGGTTATTACAAAAAACAGGGCAAGTGGGACAATGATAATAAATTATGGAAACCAGAGTAATTATTATATAGTAACTTGGAAAAAGACAGAAGAAAACGGTAAATGGAAGATTTCAAATGTAGCAGAAAAAAAATAAGAAAGGAGAAATATGCCATTACCAATAACGATTTTACTGATTATTATTTTTTCTTTTCTAACTTTTTTTATTGCCTATTTTTATGGGAGTTCAATATTTAAGAAAAAATATGGAGAACTTAGTGAACTTGAATTGAGAATAGTTGATGCAAAAAGAAGACTTGAGTCTTCTAAAAAAGAAGTTGAAAGAGAAATAGAATCATTTAGAAAAGAAGAAACACTTAAAGTAAAGGAAGAATTACTTAACGAAAAGAAAGTTGCCGATGAAGAAATAAAGAAAATGAAATCGGAGATTGTTTTTAAGGAAGAAAGAATTGCAAAAAAGGAAGAAATACTTGAAACAAAAACAGAAAGACTTGAAGAAAAAGAAACAAAAATAGAAAAACAGCGTGAAAAACTAGTAAGAAAAGAAGTTGAACTGAATGACCTGATTTCTAAGGAAGAAAAGGAATTAGAAAGAATTTCTGAACTTACGAAGGAGGATGCGGCAAAAATTATCCTTACAAAACTTGAAAATCAGCTTGATCATGACAAAGCAGTTCTTATAAGGGATTTTGAACATAATCTTGACAGGGAAAAAGATAGAATTTCAAAAAGAATTATATCTACTGCAATAGGAAAAGCTTCTGCAGATTATGTTGTAGATTCTACAATTTCAGTTATCCAATTACCTAGTGAAGAAATGAAGGGTAGAATAATCGGAAGAGAAGGAAGAAACATAAGAGCGATAGAAGCGGCAACAGGAGTTGACCTTATAATAGATGATACACCTGAAGCAGTTGTTCTTTCATCATTTGATGGTGTAAGAAGGGAAGTTGCAAGAATTGCACTTGAAAAACTTATTTCTGACGGAAGAATACATCCTACAAAAATAGAGGAAGTAGTTGCAAAAGCACAGGAAGAAGTTGAAGAAAGTGTACTTGATGCGGCAGAACAGGCTATACTGGAAGTTGGAATACCAACGCTTCCAAGAGAAGTATTGAAGGTATTTGGAAGATTAAAATTCAGAACATCATTTGGACAGAATATATTACAGCACTCAATAGAAGTTGCTCACATAGCTGCGGCTCTGGCGGCAGAAATAGGAGCTAATGTTGATGTTGCCAAGAGGGCAGGACTGCTTCATGATATAGGAAAAGCTTTTTCTCATGAGCAGGAAGGATCACACGCAATAAACGGTGGGGAATTTTTAAGAAAGTTCTCTAAAGAAAATGAAATAGTAATAAATGCGGTTGAATCACACCATAATGAAGTAGAGCAGTTAAGTGTTGAAGCTGTACTTGTACAGGCGGCAGATTCAATTTCAGCATCAAGACCGGGAGCAAGAAGAGAAACACTATCTAACTACCTGAAGAGGCTTGAACAGCTTGAAGAAATAGCAAACAGCCATGAAGGAATTGAAAGCTCATATGCAATTCAGGCTGGAAGAGAACTTAGATTGATTGTACATCCTGATGAAATTGATGATGATAAGGCAATAATACTTTCAAGGGAAGTTGCTAAGGAAATCGAAGAAAAAATGCAGTATCCTGGACAGATAAAGGTTACAGTAATTAGGGAAACAAGAGCAATAGAATATGCAAAATAATTAAATTGTAAATAAAATGGAATATGAAATAGGACTGGTTGAAAGGACTGATTTCTGTGAAAAATAGGAGTCAGTCCTTTTCAATTTTTAATAATTAAGGTAGAAATAAAGTGTATAACTAAACTAAAATCTTTGATTAACTCATTCTTCTGTTTGACATAAGAATTAGAAAAGTGATATGATGAACGAATAAGAAAATGACAAATTATAAAATAAAACTATAAAAAAATAATAATATATAGTATAATGATAAAGTAATACAAATAAAATTAAGCCAAAAAGGAGTAATGAAAAATGAAAAAAAATTTTAAATTAAGATTTTGGTTTTTGTTTATGGTAATTATGACAGTTTCTTTTGCAAATGACTGGGAATTCAGTTCGAGGGGAGAAAATATCATACCGATTGAAACTTCTCAAGTATCTATAAAAAAAGAAGAAATTAGAATGAAAATTGTTAAAGACGGAATGGATGTAAAAGTAAAATTTATTTTTAATAGCCCGGTTTCAGAAGAAAAAATAATAGGATTTATCACTCCTGAAGGAGGATTTGATAATGATGACAATTATCAATGGGACGGAGAAATGCATTTTAAGAATTTCACAACTGTAGTGAATGGAAAAACTGTGAAATCCAATGTTGAGAAAATGAAAGATTTTTATAAGAAAAATGTATTAAGTAAAGAAGAAATGAAAAAATACAATGTTGAAAAATATAAAGACAGTTACATATACTATTTTAAAGCGAATTTTGTAAAGGGTGAAAATACTGTTGAACATAGTTATAACTACTCAGGAAGTCATGGAGTAGGATATAATGATTTTCAATATGTATGGACAACTATATCAAAATGGAAGAATAAGAAAGTTGATGAATTTGAACTTATTATTGAGCCTGGAGACAGTTTTGTTTCCTTGCCTTACACATTTTGGAAAAATGGAAAGAAAATTAACTGGGAAATTGTAGGGGAAGGGAAAATTGATACAGCAGTGAATGAAATAACTGAAAGTTCTACAAATAGAAAAACAGTAATGAAGAGAGTGTATGCCAAACTTAAAAATGGTTATATAGCATACAGGACAAAAAATTTTGCTCCTGATGATGAATTTTGGATGGAAGATGTAATAAATATAGTAAATAATTATTTTCCATACGAAAAAACAGAAAAAGGATACATTTTTACTGATGATAACTTTGATTATGCCAGTTTAATGTGCTGTTATGTGACAGAGCCTTACAGCAAAGAAAAATATGAGAAATATGAATATTATAAGGCAGATTTGGAAGTCAGCAGGGAGAAGGAGGAAGAACTGAAAAAATTGTCTAATAAGGAGCTTGAAATTTTAAGAAACTATCCATTTGCCCTTGCAGGATATGATTTTTCAAGAAAAGACCTGAAGGATTATTTTTCACAGTTTATATGGTATTATCCGATAGGAAAGGATGTAGAGGTACGTGTATATCCTGAAGTTACAAAAGTAGTTGACAAAATAATGGAAGAAAGAAAGAAAAATAGTAAATAAATTTTATACGAAACAAGGAAAGAAGGAAGAAATGAAATTTTTAATAATTGGAGATGTGGTTGGAGAGCCAGGAAGAAATATTTTATTTAAGTATCTGGAGAAAAGAAAGCAGAATTATGACTTTATAATAGTCAATGCAGAAAATTCAGCGGGAGGGTTTGGAATAACTCCTAAGATTGCTGAACAGATATTTGCAAGAGGAGCAGACGTAATAACGCTTGGAAATCACACTTGGGATAAGAAGGAGATTTATTCTTATATCAATGAAGCGAAGAATTTAATAAGACCGATTAACTTTACAAAGGAAGCTCCTGGAAAAGGATATACAATAGTTGAAAAAAATGGTAAAAAAGTAGCTGTTGTAAATGCTCAGGGGAAGGTTTTCATGCCTCCTATAGCATGTCCGTTTCTGGCAATGGATGAAATAATCCCTGAAATACGTAAGGAAACAAATATTATTATTGTGGATTTCCATGCTGAAGCCACTTCTGAAAAGCAGGCGATGGGATGGAATCTCACAGGGAAAGTTTCAGCCGTTTATGGTACTCACACCCACACTCAGACAGCAGATGAAAAAATATTACCAGGAGGAACAGCATATCTGACTGATGCAGGAATGACAGGGGGACATGACGGAATACTTGGAATGAACAAAAAGGAAAGTATACAGAGATTTAAGGATGGAATGCCTTCCAGATATTCTGTATGTGAGGAGAATTTAAGGATAAATGGTCTTGAAGTTGAAGTAAATGAAAATACAGGAAAAGCTGAAAAAATAAAAAGAATTAATATGCATTATGATGAGGTTTAATAGATGAAGTGGATAAAAGTAAAAATAGATTATTTTTCAGATGAACTTAATCAGACTAAGGAAAACTTGATTAATATACTTTCTGAAATAGGGATAAAACAGATAGAAGTTTCTGATTTTTTCACAGATAATTCTTTAGATTATAATGTTAATTTTAAAAAAGAAAGTGATGTATGGAGTATTACAGGATATATTATTGATAACAGGTTTGCAAACCTGAAATTAAATATAATCTATGAAAAATTATCTGAATATAGTGAAGCTAAGGAAGATTTCATATATGAAATATACACTGCAAAATGTTCTGATGAAGACTGGCAGGATGAATGGAAAAAATATTTCCATACAGTAAATATTACTGAAAATATAGTTATAAAACCAAGCTGGGACAGTTATGAGGCTATTGATAATGAAATAGTCATAGAAATAGATCCAGGACTTGCATTTGGAACAGGAACGCATGAAACAACATCTTTATGTGCAGAATTTCTGGAAAAATATTCTGGTGGAAGAAAAAGACTTCTTGATATAGGATGCGGTTCGGGAATTTTAATGCTCATAGGAAAAAAAATGGGAATAGAAAAAGTAACAGGAATAGATATTGATGAAAAGGTTGAGGAAGTTGTACTTGAAAATTTTGACAAAAATGATATAAAGGATAATTTTCAGGTAATAATAGGAAATCTTGTTGAAGATATAAATGATAAATACGATATTGTTGTTTCAAATATACTGGTAGATGTACTGACTGAACTACTTGAAAGTATAGAAAAAACTCTTGAAAAGGATGCAACTGTTATTTTTTCCGGAATACTTGCAGATAAGGAAGAAGCTTTTACTGAAAAAGCAGAAAAGTATAATTTACAGAAGTCAGATAGAAAAGAAAAGAATAACTGGGTTTCCCTTGTATTTAAATATGTGGGATAAATCTATTCAGGGAGGAAAAAGATGATTATCGCAGTAGATGGACCTGCCGGAAGTGGAAAGAGTACAATTTCAAAACTTCTTGCAAAGGAACTGGGACTTGTGTATCTGGATACAGGTGCCATGTATAGACTTTTTACATTGAAGATGCTGAAAGAAAATGTTTCATTTTCTGATAATGATAAAATAAATGAATTGTTGGAAAAATTAAATATTAATATAGAAAATGGTAAATTTTATCTTGATGATGAAGATGTAAGTGAAGATATAAGAAAAACAGATGTTGCTGAAAATGTTTCTAAAACAGCTGCAATAGATGAAGTCAGAGAAAAAATGGTAAGTCTCCAGAGAGAATTTTCCAAATCAAAAAATGTAATTTTAGATGGAAGGGATATTGGAACTGTTGTTTTTCCAGAAGCAGATATGAAAATATTTCTTGTTGCAGACCCTGGAGAGAGGGCTGAAAGAAGATTTAAAGAATTGCAGGCAAAAGGAGAGAACATTTCTTTAGATAGTATATATGAAAATATTTTGAAACGGGATAAAATTGATTCAACAAGAGAAAATTCGCCTTTGAAAAAGGCAAATGATGCAATTGAAGTAGACACTACAGGGAAAAGTATAGAGGAAGTCAAAAATATAATATTAAACCTTTATAATAATAAAAGATAGTATAGAGTTGAAAATCCAACAATATGAAAACCATACAAAAAAAGAGATATGAGATTAAAAAAATATATCGGAAAAAATAAAAAAATGAAAAAAAGTACTAGACAAAATTTCAAAATAGTGTATAATAGTTAAAGAATTATTATAATAAAAATAACGGAGGTAAATAAGTATGTCAAAAAAAGAATTTGTGGAAGCTTACGCAAAAGCTACAGGAGAAACTAAAAAAAGAGCTGAAGAATTAGTAAATGAATTTTTAGGAACAGTTGAAAAATCTTTAGTAAAAGGTGAAACAGTTCAATTCGTTGGATGGGGAACATTTGATGTTCAAAAAAGAGCTGCCAGAACAGGAAGAAACCCTCAAACTGGAAAAGAAATCAAAATAGCTGCTAAAAAAGTAGTTAAATTCAAAGTAGGTAAAAAATTAGCTGAAAAAGTTGCTAAGTAATAAACTGCAGAAAACAAGTTAAGGGACTGTTTCAAATAGAGGAAATCTATCAGGAACGGTCTTTTTCTATATGGAAAGGGCATCGTATGATTATAGTTTACAATATTCTGAGATATTTTTTATATGGAATAATAGGTATAGTTTCAATCTTTAACAAAAAGTTGCGTATATTTTTCAGTAAACGGCTGAAACAGAATTTTAGTAAAAAAAAATTTTTAAATAGTCAAAATGAAGCTGTACTTATTCACATGTCATCTGTTGGAGAGTTTAATCTTTCAAAGGAACTGATTGACAGACTTATTTTAAAAGGAGAAAATGTAATACTCTCAATAATGACTGATACTGGAAAAGCTACTGCTGAAAAAGGTTATGGAAATAATGAAAATGTGGCAATATTTTATTTTCCTCTGGATGATTATGTATGCCTGTCAAATCTTTTTAAAACATACAAAATAAAAAAGACAGTTATAATTGAAACTGAAATATGGCCAAATCTTTATTCGGTTGCAGCTGAAAAGTCAGAACTTTATATTATAAATGGAAGGCTTACTGAGAAGAAAATGAAATCCTATCTGAAAATAAAAGGATTTATAAAAAAATTGCTTGATAAGGCTGAAAAAATAATGGTTCAAAGTGATGAAGACAGGAAAAGATATGTAAGCCTTGGATTAACTGATGAAAAAGTAAAGGTATATAAAAACTTGAAATATTCAATAAAATACGAAAAAATATCTAAAGAAGCAGAAGAGAAGTACATTGAAAATAATATTCAGAAGGATAGAAAAATAATAGTCTGTGGAAGTACACGTCCTGGTGAGGAAAAAATCTGGTTGGAAGTATTTAAGGAAATATCTGAAGAAAAAGAATATCAGCTTGTATTAGTGCCTAGGCATCTTGATAGAATTGATGAAGTTATAAATGAAATACAGCAGATTTTTCCAGAAGGTAAAAATTCAAAAATTAGTTATTCGTTAATGTCTGAAGAGAAAAAGACAGATATACTGGTAGTGGATAAAATGGGAGTTTTAAGGGATTTCTATCAGCTTGCAGACTTTGTATTTGTAGGAGGTACACTTGTAGATATTGGTGGACACTCGATATTGGAACCTCTTTATTATGGTAAGAAGCCTATAATTGGAAATTATTATCAGAATATAGCTGAAATAGTGGAAGATGCAAAAAAAATGAATTTTATAAAAATAGTTGAAAGTAAAAATGAAATAGTCGAATATCTAAAAAAATCTGAAATAGTTGACACATCAGAGTTTTTTAGAAAAAATAATGAGATAGATAAAATTTTAGGGGAACTGGAATAATTATCCCTATAAATTCTGTTAAAAAATAAAAATGAAAGGAAATAGAAATTACAAATGGGAACAGCTGAAAATAAAAAGGAAGTATGGCAATATTTTTTTGAAAAGCCGAAAAAGAATTATAATAAATATATGTTTGAAATGGTGGAATATCCTGATTATCTAATGTATGACAATGAAAAAGTTGACAGCTACAAAGGAAAATGGAATGAATTTTTTGGAAATGACAATGATATATTTCTTGAAATAGGTTGCGGAAGTGGAAATTTTACAGTTGGAAATGCTGAGAAATTTAAAGATAGAAATTATATTGCACTGGAACTGAGATTTAAAAGACTTGTGCTGGGAGCGAGAAAATCTCAGAAAAGACATTTAAAAAATATTTTATTTATAAGAAAAAGAGGAGAAACTGTACTTGAATTTATTGGAGAAAATGAAATTTCAGGAATGTATATTAATTTTCCTGATCCTTGGGAAGGTGAAGAACATAAAAGGCTTATAAATAAGGAACTTTTTGAAAGAATGGATACTATTCTGAAAAAAGGTGGGAAACTTTACTTTAAGACAGATCATCAGCAGTACTATGAAGATGTACTTGAATTACTGAAGGAAATTGATGGATATGAAGTAGTTTATCATACTGATGATTTGCACAATACTGAAAAGGCTGCAGAAAATATTAAAACAGAATTTGAACAGCTATTTTTAAGTAAGCATAATATGAATATAAAATATGTGGAAATTGAGAAGAAGTAAGAGAAAATAGAAAAACTTCTTGACAAAAGTTTTTTTGGAGGTATAATTATTGTGAAAAATACAATAAGGAGTTGAGAATTTATGGAAGAAAAGTTTAAAAATTTTATAGAGAATAAAAATTCAGTATTATGGGTAAGTACAATATATTTTGAAGAATTTAAAAAGATATTTGATTCAGAATTAGAAAAAATATCTGATAAAAAGGTATTTAAATTTGTAGAAAATAAATTTTTAGATGACGAAGGAGTTACATTATATTCTTTAATAGATAAATTATATGCAGAAGGAATTAGAAAAACTCCAATATATTTATTAATCGAAAATTCATATGAAGAACTTGGGAAAGAAGAAAATATTAATTATATTAAAGAAATAGTTAATATGAAAAAAAACATGCCAACTTATAATTTAAATCTAGTAATATTAGATGAAAATACCCCTTTTGAGAATTTAAAAAATGAAATAGAAATAATAGTTCAAGGAATAAAAGAAAAAGAAAATTACAGAGATTGGGTTGAAGAACATGTTAGAAAGCTTGCAAAAGAAAATAATAAAAAAATATCACAAAAAGATATTAGAAGTATAATAAATAAATTAGATTTTAATATCGAGAATATTTTAGGTATTAAATCAAATAATTTTAATCAAGAAAATAGTAGTGATATGATTTTTGTGAAAGGTGGAAAATATAAACCATTATTTTTGGATAGAAAACTTCCTAATTTTTATACTGCTTATGGAATAAGTGATAATTCTAGTTCATTAGATGATATAACAGAGCTAAAAGTAAATGATTTACTAGTTTCAAAATATGCTGTTACTCAAGAATTATTTGAAAAAATAATGGGTGGAAATCCTAGCAAAGAAAAAGGATCAAGATGTCCAGTTACAAATGTAGGTTGGTATACTTCATTGAAATTTTGTAATAAATTAAGTGAAAAAGAAGGTTTAGTTCCGGTATATCATTTTGATGAAAATAACATACTAAAGATACAATATGTAGATGGAAGTTTAGTTTCTCCAGATTTAGCGGATTTTTCTAAAACAGAAGGATATAGATTACCATTAGAAGTAGAATGGGAATGGTTTGCTAGAGGTGGTGAAATAGCAATACAAAATGATACATTTGATTATAGATATTCAGGAAGTGATAATAAAGATGAGGTAGCGTGGGATGATTGGGATGTGCATACTGTTGGGACAAAAAAACCTAATCAATTAGGATTATATGACTGCTCTGGGAATGTGTGGGAATGGTGTTATGATTCTGATGCAAAAGGATATATCAATCCAGAACTAGGATATAGATATGATGAAGCAACTCAATATAAGAAAATAAAAGGTGGAGCATGTTGGCATGAAGGAGGAGACTGGAATATAGATGATATATGTGCATTAGACTACAAAGCAAGTTTTGAAGCAGGTTACACTAATAATAGACAAGGATTTAGAATTGTAAGAACAGTTTAAATATATTTAAATCAGACTGGAAACTTTACAGTCTGATTTTGTTATAATTATTGCAATAAAATAATAGTGTAAGATTTTAAATTAAAAAAGTATGATGAATTAGATACGAAAAAAAGTTATTATGATAAAAGAAGAAAAAAGAAAGCATATTGAAAAAACTATGGAAATAGTTAAAAAGAAAATAGTGGAATATAAAGATGTTTTTATAAGGTTAAAGGACAAATAAATGAATATTTAGATTAAAGATTTGACAAATAGTCTAAAATATGATATAGTATCACAGTATACGCATAAATTGGGTGGCTAATACCTATAATTTAGCGATTTTGAAATTTTGGAGGTGGACGAAATGTTTGCAGTAATTAAGACAGGTGGAAAACAATATAAAGTTCAAGTTGGATCTGTATTAAAAGTTGAAAAATTAGCAGCTGAAGTTAATTCAGACGTAGAAATCAAAGAAGTTTTGTTAGTGGGAGAAGGAGATAACGTAACTGTTGGAACTCCTTTTGTTGGAACAGCTTCTGTTGTAGCTACAGTTAAAGAACACGGAAAAGGTGACAAGAAAATAAACTTTAAATACAATAAAAAAACTTACTACAGAAAAAAAGGACACAGACAGCAATATACAGCAATTGAAATCAAATCAATAAATGCTTAATTGATGTGTGGTTTAAATGATAAAGATAAAATTTCTGAAAAAAAATGAAAGAATTATATATTTTAAAATAACAGGACACGCTAATCATGGTGAATACGGAGAAGACATAGTATGTTCAGCTGTTTCTTCGGTTTCCCAAATGACTTTAAATGGTCTGCTTGAAATTTTAAAACTGGATGGCAGACTTCAATATGAAGAAACGGAAGGATATATAGTCTGTGATTTAGATAAATCTGATTTGACTGATGATGAAATCGAAAAGTCAGAAATTCTAATCCAATCAATGTATTCCTATTTAAAAGCAGTGGAAGAAAGTTATGGAAAGTATGTAGAAATAAGAGTTAGGGAGGTATAAAAAATGATATTAAAATTAAATTTACAGTTATTTGCCTCAAAAAAGGGACAAGGATCTACTAGAAACGGAAGAGACTCTAATCCTAAATATTTAGGTGTTAAAAAATATGATGGTGAAGAAGTAAAAGCTGGAAATATAATTGTAAGACAAAAAGGAACTAAATTCCATGCAGGAACTAATGCAGGATTAGGTAAAGATTACACATTATTTGCTTTAACTGATGGATACGTTAAATTTGAAACTTTTGGAAAAGGTAAGAAGAGAGTAAGTATCTACGCTGAAAGAAAAGAAGCTTAATAACTGATAATAATAATTAGAAAGACAGATTCCTTGTGGGATTTGTCTTTTTTTGCAATATAATAAAACTTGTTTTTTTCAAAATAATATAGTAATATTAGAAGAGATATTTTTAATAAAAAGGCAAAGTGAAAGGAAATTTTATTATAATGAATGATAAGATAAAAATAGTGGGAGCAAGAGAGCACAATCTGAAAAATGTAAATATAGAAATACCAAAAAACCAGTTTGTTGTTATTACTGGAGTATCAGGAAGTGGAAAATCTTCCCTTGCTTTTGATACAATATATTCAGAAGGTCAGAGAAGATATGTTGAAAGTCTTTCAGCGTATGCAAGGATGTTTATAGGCCAGATGCAGAAGCCTGAACTGGATAGTATAGAAGGACTTTCCCCGGCAATCTCAATAGAGCAGAAAAGTGTTTCAAAAAACCCAAGATCAACTGTAGGAACAACTACGGAAATTTATGATTATATGAGATTGCTGTGGGCACATATAGGAGAGGCACATTGTCCAATATGTGGTCAGAAGGTGGAAAA
This sequence comes from uncultured Leptotrichia sp., assembly GCA_937925095.1. GTDB lineage: Bacteria > Fusobacteriota > Fusobacteriia > Fusobacteriales > Leptotrichiaceae > Leptotrichia_A. The sequence continues at coordinate 67,893 of CALEXX010000003.1, read as the reverse complement.
ACAGTCTATTGAAGAAATTACAGACAGTATAATCGAAAATGGAGCAGAAAAAGATAGGCTGATAGTTCTTGCACCAGTTGTTATCGATAAGAAAGGTACTCATAAAAATTTATTTCTAAACTTACAGAAGAGGGGATTTCAGAGGGTTAGAGTGAATGGGGATATTCTAGATTTAAATGATGTTATAGAACTTGATAAAAATAAAAGACACAATATAGAAGTTGTAGTGGATAGAATAGTGATAAAACATGATGATAAAGAGTTTCTAAGCAGACTTACGGAGGCTGTGGAAACTGCCAGTGAACTGTCTGAAGGAAAAATAATTGCAAATATAAATGGAAAAGATAACAAATATAGTGAAAATTTTGCATGTTCTGACCACCCTGATGTAGTTTTTCCAGATATTGTTCCAAGATTATTTTCATTCAATGCACCTTATGGAGCATGTGAAAGCTGTAATGGACTTGGTTCCACCCTTGAAGTTGATGAGAAGAAGCTTATTGTAAATGAAGATCTGACCTTGAGGGAGGGAGGAATAATTTTCCCAGGTGCATCTACGCAAAAAGGCTGGGGATGGGAACTTTTTACATGTATGGCAAAAGCTCATAAAATAGATATGGATAAAAAGGTTTCTGAACTTACTGACAAAGAAAAGGAAATAATATTTTATGGAAGTGATAAGAAATTTAAATTTGTCTGGTCGGGAGACAGCTTCAGTTATAATGGTTACAGGGAATTTGAAGGAATTGTGAAAAGTATTGAAAGAAGATACAGGGAAACTGCATCAGAATCAATGAAAGAAGAAATAGAAGCTAAATATATGACAGATAGGACATGTAAAACTTGTCACGGAAAAAGATTGAAGGATGTTGTGCTTGCAATAACTGTAAATGGAAAAAATATAATAGATCTCACTGAAATGAGTGTTACAGAAGCATTGGAATTCTATGAAAATATAGAACTTACTGAAAAACAGAAACAGATAGCAACTGAAATATTGAAGGAAATAAAGGAAAGACTGTCGTTTATGATAAATGTGGGGCTTGATTACCTTACATTATCGAGAATGACAAAAACCCTTTCAGGAGGGGAGTCCCAGAGAATAAGGCTAGCAACCCAGATAGGAAGCCGTCTGACAGGAGTTATATATGTACTTGATGAGCCAAGTATTGGTCTGCATCAGAGGGATAATGATAGATTGCTGGAAGCATTGAAGGAATTGAAGGATATTGGAAATACTCTTGTTGTGGTGGAACATGATGAAGATACAATGAGGGAAGCAGATTATCTTATAGATATGGGACCTGGAGCCGGAATAAATGGAGGAGAAGTTGTTGCAGCAGGAACTCCTAAAGAAGTATTGAAAAATAAGAATTCACTTACAGCAAAATATCTTACTGGAAAAGTTAAAATAGAAGTTCCAGAGAAAAGAAGAAAATTTGATAAGGAAATAAAACTTAAAAATGCAAAGGGAAATAACTTGAAAAATGTTACAGTGAGTATTCCTCTTGAAGTATTTACAGTGGTGACAGGAGTTTCAGGAAGTGGAAAGTCTTCACTTATAAATCAGACACTGTTTCCTGAATTACATAACAGATTGAATAAAGGAAAGCTTTATCCACTTGAAAACGGTGGAATTGACGGACTTGAACATTTGGAAAGGGTTATAGATATTGACCAGTCACCAATAGGAAGAACTCCAAGGTCAAATACGGCAACATATACGAAAATATTTGATGATATAAGGGATTTGTTTTCACAGACTAAGGATGCAAAAGTAAGAGGTTACACTAAAGGAAGATTTTCCTTCAATGTAAAGGGTGGAAGATGTGAAGCATGTGGAGGAGCAGGAATTAATAAAATTGAAATGAACTTTCTACCTGATGTATATGTGGAATGTGAAGTGTGTAAAGGTAAGAGATATAACAGGGAAACGCTTGAAGTACAGTACAAAGGGAAAAATATTTCAGAAGTACTTGATATGACGGTAGAAGAGGCATATGAATTCTTTAAGACAATACCTGTTCTTGAGAGAAAACTTCAGACACTTATAGATGTGGGAATGAACTATATTAAGTTAGGACAGCCTGCTACAACACTTTCTGGAGGAGAAGCTCAGAGAATAAAACTTGCTACTGAGCTTTCAAAGGTTTCGAGAGGAAAAACAATTTATATACTTGATGAACCTACGACAGGACTGCATTTTGAAGATATAAGAAAATTACTGGTTGTACTGGACAGGCTTGTAGAAAAGGGAAATACTGTGCTTGTAATTGAACATAACCTGGATGTAATAAAATTTGCTGATTATATTATAGATGTAGGACCTGAAGGAGGACATAAGGGAGGGCAAATTATTGCCAAAGGAACTCCTGAGCAAATTGCTAAGTCGAAAAAATCCCATACAGGAAAATTTTTGAAAAAATATCTGAAATAGAAATACAATATATTGTATTAGAATTAGAAAAATAGTATAAATACTATTTACAGGGAAAATATATAAGAAAACAAAGGGAAAAGATTTAAAATAGGAGTATCTTGAAAAATTCAGGATACTCTTTATTTTATGGATTAAAAAATGAAAGGAATGATACAAATGAAAAAATCAATAAAATACATTTTATTATTTGCAGTAATGTTATTTGGACTTTTATCGTGCGATTTTCTTGCGAATAAAACGATACATGTTCCAAAAGCTGTAATTCAGGAAAAAACAGATAAAAAATTTCCAATTACGAAAAATTTTCTAGTGGCAAGTGTAACTTTAAAAAATCCAAAAGTTGATTTTAAAGATGAAAAATTACTTATAGAAGCAGACTATAACATAAACCTGCTGGATGAAAATAGTAAAGGAAAAATGTATTTAAGCAGTGGAATAAGATATGATGAAGCAAAGGAAGAACTGTATCTTGTGGATTTGTCAGTAGATAAAATAATAAATGACAAAGGAGAGGAAACTGCAAATTCAAAAGCAGAAAAAACTTTAAAAACATTAATAACTAATTATGTGGAAATGTCACCTGTATACAAATATGGTGAAGAAGAAAGAAAAAGAGAAGCAAAGGGTAAAAAATCCAAGATAAAGGTAAAAAATATGTATATAAAAGATGGTAAATTCTTTGTGAGAACATAAAAATAAAATATACTAAAAAAGGGTTATCTCAAAATTTTAAATAATTCAAAAATATAGTTTTTTACATTATTTTTCATTTATTTTTTTGAGATAGCCTTTTTTAAATTTTAAATAAAAGAAAAAAAATAACTTGATTTTTTTCAAGTTAGGAGTATAATAATAATTGAACGGATATTCAAATATAAAACTTAGGAGGAATTAACATGAAAGCAGTAGTTGTAAATGAAAAAGGAAGCGGAGAAGTACAAATAATTGAAAAGGAAATACCAAAAGTAGGACCAGGGGAAGCGCTTGTAGAAGTTGAATACTGTGGAGTGTGTCATACAGATTTACACGTTGCAAATGGAGATTTTGGAAAAGTTCCTGGAAGAATATTAGGACATGAGGGAATAGGAATTGTAAAAGAAATCGCACCTGATGTAAAATCATTAAAAGTAGGAGACAGAGTAAGTATTGCATGGTTCTTTGAAGGATGCGGTGTTTGTGAATACTGTACAACAGGAAGAGAAACTCTTTGTAGAGAAGTTAAAAATGCAGGATATTCTGTTGATGGTGGAATGTCAGAATATTGCTTAGTAACTGCTGATTACGCAGTAAAAGTTCCTGAAGGATTGGATCCGGCTCAAGCAAGCAGTATCACATGTGCAGGAGTTACAACATATAAAGCTATAAAAGTAGGAGATTTGAAACCGGGACAATGGGTTGCAATATACGGTGCAGGAGGATTAGGAAACTTAGCTATCCAATATGCAAAACACGTATTTAATGCTCATGTAATCGCAGTAGATATTAATGATGATAAATTAGCACTGGCAAAAGAAGTAGGTGCTGACCATGTAATTAATGGTAAAAAAGTGGAAGATGTACCAGGATTAATAAAAGAATTATCAAATGGAGGAGTTCACTCTGCAGTAGTTACAGCAGTTTCAAAAGTTGCTTTCAACCAAGCTATTGATTCAGTACGTCCAGCAGGAAAAGTTGTTGCAGTAGGATTACCTTCAGAAACAATGGATTTACCAATAGTTAAAACAGTTCTTGACGGAATAGAAGTTATCGGATCACTAGTTGGAACAAGAAAAGATCTTGAAGAAGCATTCCAATTCGGTGCTGAAGGAAAAGTAGTTCCAGTTGTTCAAACAAGAGCACTTGAAGAAGCACCTGAAATCTTTAAAGAAATGGAAGAAGGAAAAATCCAAGGACGTATGGTTCTTGATATGAAAAAAGGAAAATGCGGATGCGGATGTGGACACGATCATTAGAAAGTATCTGAAATTATAATAAATGTAGAACATAAAAACTATATTTCTTTATTTACTAAAATTTTACTCATATAAAACAGTCATTCATTAAGGAAAAGTCAAAAACTTGCCTGAAGGCTCGGATAAATGACTTTTCCTAAATTCATTTTCTGCTTTAAATTGTAAAATTTTGAATAATGTGAAATATAGTTTTTTACATTTTAATAATTTAATTCAAGTGAATACTAAAATAAAAGGACTATCTCAAAATAGTGAAAATATAATTTTTACATTATTTTTAAGTTTTCTTTTTGAGACATCCTTTTATTTTTTAATTATTATTAAAATTTCTTATTTTTTTGATTTTATATTACAACTTTCTGTACAGTCATTAATTATTGCTTCAGGTTTAACATGTACTTCAGGAACACCTTTTTCTGTTAGATTATTATTTTTTCTATAAAAATCCCATTCTTCCACTTCGTTTCCATCTTTAAATTTACAAATTCCGTATTCATTTCCATCGTTATCTTTTTTTATGATTGACTCTCCACCTTGTTCAATGCAGTATATTGAGGCAGGATTTGCCACACCAATCATTTTTTGCTCAGGAAAATCTTCATTCACATATTTGTTGTCAGCAGTAGTATTTTGCTCAATATTTGCTGGTTTTGTTACTTTTTTGCTCATATCCTTGTTGTGTGCCTCCAATGAAACTGATAATAACATAATTAATAGAATTCCAAATAATTTTTTCATTTTTTCTCCTTGATTTATTTTCTTTATATATTATTTAAATTTTTCAAGAGTAACGTTGACATTTTTTTCTTTTCCATTTGAATAAATCTTTAAGTTAACAGTTTCCCCAATTTTTTTTGCAGCCAGTTCTCCTATGAAAGTCCCTGCTGAATTAACTTTCTTTCCGTTAAGTTCCAAAATAACATCATTATTTTTTAATCCATATTTTGCTGCAGGGGAATTAGGATATACTTTTTTCACTATAATTCCTGTAGAATAAGGTATCTTTAATTCCTTTGCAGTTACAGATGTAAGATTTTCAACTGATATTCCTATATAAGGACGTTCATATTTACCAGTTTTTATAATAGAATCCTTTACATTTTGGGCAAGGTTTGAAGGAATTGCAAATCCGATTCCAATACTTCCTCCAGTTGTTGAGAAAATAGCAGTATTTACACCTATGACATTACCACTGATATCTAAAAGTGGTCCTCCACTGTTTCCTTGATTTATTGAAGCATCAGTCTGAATAAAGTTTTCAATCTGTTCTATTCCAAGTGCACTTCTTCCGGAAGCACCGATAACTCCAACTGTCATGGAACTATTAAGTCCTAATGGATTTCCAAATGCAATAGCCCAGTGTCCGATTTTAATATTATCTGAGTTTGCAAATTTTAAAGGGGTAAAAGTTTTGCTTGAATTAATTTTCAATACTGCAATATCAACTTCTGGTGAAGAACCTACAAGTTTTGCAGAGTATTCTTCTCCGTCCCCAAATTTTACAAAAATTTCGTCAGAACCGTCAATAACGTGATTATTTGTCATAACGTAACCGTCGCTTGAAATAACAAAACCTGAACCTAAACTTCCTGATTCCCTTTTTTCCTGTCTTCTTCCTGAAGTTCCAAATAAAAATTCTTCAAGTGGATTATAAGTGTTTACTATTATTGTCTTTTTAGTACGGATATTAACAACTGAATGTTTTGTTTTTTCATATACATTTGAAAAGGCATCCTGAGTTCTGTCAAGTCCGTTTGTTGATGACTGCACCGTTTTATTGTTTTCAGGTTGTACTGCAGTATCTGCAAATGTACTTGTGGCAGCTAACATAAGTCCTGCAATCATAATATTTTTTAATTTCATAAAAAACTCCTTCCATTTTTTAGTGTAGCTATATATTACATTTTTTATATTAGAAAATAAGTAGAATTATAAATGATATATTCTTAGAACACTAAAAACAGTAAAATTAGAAGCTTTGAAAAAAAATGAAAAAAAATGAAAAATTTTGAAAAAAATTATTGACATTGTGGGAAAAAAAGTATATTATATTGGCAAGAAAAGGGAAGAAAATAATAATAATTAAGAAATGAGAAGATGAGATGCTGGAAATAGACAGATTTGAAAAAATATTGGATGAACTGGAAAAGAAAGGAAGACTTTCATACCAGGAATTAGACAGTATAATGAAAGTCTCTGCTTCAACAATAAGAAGAGATATTGAAAAAATGTATAAAAATGGTCTGTTGATAAAAATAAAAGGCGGAGTTGCACAACTGGAAAAATTGAATTTTGATCCGAAAATCGCAGACAGATTCAATAGAAATGTTGAAGGAAAGAAGGAAATAGCCGAGAAAGCATTTAAAAGGATAAAAAAGGGAGATTTTATTTATCTTGATGCAGGAACAACGGTTTTCTATCTTATTGAAAAATTAAAGGACATTGAAGTAACGGTTATAACAAATGGGACTATGCATATCGATGAATTACTAAAAAACAATATAAAGACAATTGTAACAGGTGGAGAAATAAAGGGACTTACAGGAGCAGTTGTAGGTATTGAAACAGTTGAATTTCTTGATAAATACCGGTTTGATAAATGCTTTCTGGGAACAAATGGAGTAAGCCTGAAGGCAGGTTTTACAACACCGGAAGTTAATGAAGCAATGGTAAAGAAAAAAGTACTGGAACTTTCAGAAGAAAAGTATATACTGGCTGATGAAGATAAATTTGACAAAATATCAAATATAAAGTTTTCATCACTGGAAAATTGTAAGATAATTACAACTAAAAAGGCTATTAAAGAAAATAATAGATATAAAAAATATTTTTATTAGTAATATTAAACGTAATGTTAATAACAGCAGTTTATGATAGATGATATTGCAATAAAAAAGAGAAGGAGGAAATATGATTTATACGCTTACATTGAATCCTGCACTGGATTATGACATGTATCTTGAAGAAGAACTGAAGCCGGAACATCTGAATTTGAGTAAGAAAGTAAACTTCAGGGCGGGAGGAAAAGGAATAAACGTGTCAAAAGTTCTAAAGAATCTTGGTGTAGAATCTACTGCAATAGGTTATGTTGCAGGTTTTGTAGGAGATTTTATTGTCAGAGATTTGAAAGAGGACAACATTAATGCAGAATTTGTCGAGCTTGAAGGAAATACAAGAATAAATGTAAAAGTAAACGGTAATGACAAAGAAACAGAACTTACAGGATTATCACCTGAAATTACAGGTGAAAAATTGAAAGAACTTACTGAAAAAATTTCACATTTGAAGGATGGAGACATTCTGGTGCTTTCAGGAAGTATTCCAGAAAGTGTAAGCAGAAGCATATATAAGGAATTATCAGAAAATGTAAAAGCAGATGTTGAAATAGTGCTTGATACAAGAGGAAATTTATTACAAGATAATATACATGGAAACTTTTTCATTAAACCGAATATACATGAATTAAGGGATATGTTTAATGAAAAGCTTGAAACAAAAGAAGAAATAGTAAAAAAATGTTCGTTTTTCTTGGAAAGAGGAGTTAAAAATATTATTATTTCACGTGGTGGAGATGGGGCTTTACTCGTAAATAAGGACTTTGTACTGGAGGCAACTGTACCAAAAGGGGAACTTATAAACTCAATTGGTGCCGGAGATTCAATGGTTGCAGGATTTATTGCAGGACATGTGAAGGGATATTCGATAGAAGATTCTTTCAGGTTAGCAGTAGCTTCAGGAAGTGCAACAGCTTATTCGTATGGATTGGCTGAAAATGAACTTGTTGAAAAACTGTACAAAGAGATAAAAATAATCAAGGAGGATGTATAGAGTATGAAAATATCGGATTTACTGATTAAAGATAGAATAAATCTGGATGTACAGTCAACTGACAAAACAGGAATTATAAGAGAATTAGCAAAATTACATGAAAAAACAGGAGTACTGAATGACTATGAGGGATATGTAAATGCCTTAATGGCAAGGGAAGCACAAAGTTCAACAGGAATTGGAGAAGGAATTGCAATTCCTCACGCAAAGACAGAATTTGTAAAAGAACCTGCACTTGCAATGGGAAGAAAAAAAGAAGGGATTGAGTATGATTCCCTTGATGGAGAACCTGCAACACTGTTCTTTATGATTGCGGCTCCAGATGGTGCAAATAATACTCATATTGAAACACTTGCAAGATTGTCACAACTTTTACTGGATGATGACTTTAAAGCGGCTCTTGAAAACGCCGCAACAGCAGATGAAGTGGTGGATATTATTAATAAAGCTGAAGCTGAAAAGTTTTCAGGGGAAGAAAAAAAAGAAGAAGTTGCTGAAACTGGAAATAGTCAAATTTCAGAAGATAAACCTTATATAATAGCTGCAACAGCTTGTCCTACAGGAATTGCACACACTTATATGGCGGCAGAGGCATTAAAGAAAGCTGCAGATGAGATGGGTGTAAAGATAAAAGTAGAAACAAATGGGGCAGACGGAAGAAAAGATGTACTTACAGAAGATGATATAAAGAAAGCAAAAGGTGTAATTCTGGCAATAAACAGAAATATTGAAGTAAATAGATTTAATGGAAAACCTTTAATTCAAGTTGAAGCAAAAGAAGGAATAAATAATGCAAAAGGATTAATCCAGAAGGTCTTAGATGGACAGGCTCCAATTTTTCATGCAAGCGGTTCTTCAGAAGCTTCAGAAGGGTCTTCTTCTGAGAAAAAAGGACTTTACAAACATCTGTTAAGTGGGGTCTCATATATGCTTCCATTAGTAATAAGTGGAGGAATATTGATAGCGTTAGCATTTTTAGTAGATACAATAACAGGGCATGCAAATGCCGGTGGTGGATTTGGTTCAACAAGTTATCTGGCAAAATTGTTTATGACTGTTGGAAAAGCTGCATTTGGATTATTCTTGCCAATATTGGGTGGATACATAGCTTACAGTATAAGTGAAAGGGCAGCCTTAACTCCGGGACTTGTAGCTGGACTTCTGGCTAGTACTCCTCTTGTTGAAAATGGTCCTGTTTCAGGATTTATAGGAGCGTTAATAGGTGGATTCCTGGCAGGTTATGTTGTTAAATTTCTAGTGTGGGCATTTAAAGGGTTACCTAAGGCTTTAAATGGATTAAAAATGATTTTATTCTATCCAGTATTTTCAGTATTAATAACTGGTTCAGTAATGTGGCTTATTATTAACCCAATTGCAACAGGGTTAAATGTATGGATGAATAATGGATTGGCTTCAATGCAAGGGGCAAGTGCAGTATTATTAGGTGCTTTATTAGGTGGTATGATGGCTCTTGACATGGGAGGACCTATAAATAAAGTTGCTTACGTATTTGGAACAGGAACACTTGCAACAACTATGACAACAGGTGGAAGTTTCTCAATGGCGGCAGTTATGGCAGGTGGAATGGTACCACCAATAGCAATTGCAATGGCGTCACAATTGTTTAAGAATAAATTTACTGCACAGGAAAGAGAAGCAGGACTGACTAACTACATAATGGGATTGTCATTTATAACAGAAGGAGCAATTCCTTATGCGGCGGCAGATCCTACGAGAGTAATTCCGGCAAGTGTAATTGGTTCTGCAATAGCAGGTGCATTAGTAGGATTATTCCAGATAAAAATACCTGCACCTCATGGTGGAATACTTGTAATGGCATTAAGTAACAATTTCTTCTTATATTTAATATCAATATTGCTTGGAAGTTTAGTTGCGGCAGTAATTTTAGGAATATTAAGAAAAAAAGTAACTGAATAATTGGGACAGCTTCAAGTATAAAAAGTGAAAAGACAATTTTGAAAAATTTAAAGTATAGGGGTACTTTAAAGGGAAAAATAATGTAAAAAGCTATGAAAATAAAAAAGATAAATGTAGCATATAGAAAAGATAAATAAAATATATAAATTGGTAAAAATCGCCTTTCTAAATATATAACTGAGAATGAAGTTAGTGTTTAGGGGCGTTTTTTAAAAAAAAAAGTATTGAAAAATATTAAAATGTGGTATAATAGAACGATCAAAGATAAATAATAGTAATAAATATATTTTGAGTAAGAGGAGAAGAAAAGTGGAAGAGAACAAGACTTTGTTGAAAATCAACAACTTATATACGAGTTTTCGTATTAAAGATGCATATTATCCTGCTGTGGACAATGTCACGCTTGAGCTTAACAAGAACGAAATACTTGCAATAGTTGGAGAATCAGGTTGTGGAAAAAGTACACTTGCGACGTCTGTTATAGGATTACATAATCCTATAAATACGAAGTCGGAAGGAGAAATCATCTACAAGGGAAGAAATTTACTCACTTTGACTGAAGCTGAGTATAATGAAGTAAGAGGAAATGACATAGGAATGATATTCCAGGATCCCCTTTCGGCATTAAATCCCTTGATGAGAGTAGAAGAGCAGATAGAAGAAGGATTAATCTATCACACTAAGCTGACAAAGGCTCAGAGAAAAGAACGTGTTCAGGAATTACTTGTACAGGTTGGAATACCTAAACCTGAAAGAGTGGCACGACAGTTTCCCCATGAGCTTTCAGGAGGAATGAGACAACGTGTAATGACAGCAATAGCACTTTCATGTAAACCTACAATTATAATTGCTGACGAACCAACAACAGCGCTCGACGTTACAATACAGGCACAAATACTGGATTTACTTAAATCACTTCAGGAAGAAATACAGGCTGGAATAATCCTTATAACACATGACCTTGGAGTAGTTGCGGAAATGGCAGACAGAGTTGCTGTAATGTATGCAGGTCAAGTAGTTGAAGTAGCTTCAGTATACGAATTGTTTAACAATCCGAAACATCCTTATACAAGATCACTACTGAATTCTATACCTCAAATGGAACAGGAATCAGACACATTGCATGTAATACAGGGAACTGTACCGTCTCTTAAAAATCTAAAGAGAACAGGATGCAGATTTGCACCTAGAATACCATGGATTGGACATGAGGAACATGAAGAAAATCCGGAAATGCATGAAATCTCACCTGGACATTTTGTAAGATGTACATGTTGGAAGAATTTCTATTTCGAAGATAAGAATGAAGAAAAAATAAATAATCATGAATCGGAGGAAGTATAAGATGAGCTTTATTGAAATAAAGAATCTAAAGGTTCATTATCCTATTCGAGGCGGTTTTTTTAATAGAATTGTAGATCATGTTTACGCGGTAGACGGTGTAGATTTGATGATAGAAAAGGGAAAAACTTATGGTCTTGTAGGAGAATCTGGATCAGGAAAGTCAACAATTGGAAAAGCAATTATAGGACTTGAAAAAATAAAGGATGGAACAATTACATATGAAGGAAAAGTAATTGAAAAAAGAAGAAGCAGAAAATCAGATTACAATCAGAATATACAGATGATATTCCAGGATTCGCTTTCAAGTTTGAATCCAAAAAAGAGAATAATTGATATTATAGCTGAACCTTTGAGAAATTTTGAAAATCTTACTGACAAGGAAGAAAGCAGAAGAGTTTCTGAACTTCTTGAAATAGTTGGAATGACTGATGATGCACTTTATAAATATCCTCATGAATTTTCCGGAGGACAAAGACAGAGAATTGGAGTTGCAAGGGCAGTAGCAATAAAACCAAAATTAATTATTGCGGATGAACCTGTTTCAGCTCTTGACTTGTCAGTTCAGGCACAAGTTCTGAACTACATGAAGGAAATTCAGAAACAGTTTGGATTGAGCTATTTGTTTATTTCGCATGACCTTGGAGTTGTAAAACATATGTGTGACCATATATCTATAATGTATAGAGGACGTTTTGTAGAAACTGGTGAAAAGGCTGATATCTACAATAATCCACAGCATATATATACAAAAAGACTTATAGCTGCCATTCCTGAAGTAAATCCTAATCACAGGGAGTCAAATAAATTAAGAAGACTTGCTGTTGAAAAGGAATATAGGGAAAATGAGCTGGAATATTATGATGCAAATGGAAAAGTATATGATTTACAGAAATTAACAGATACTCACTATGCCGCCTTGGCACATAAGGTAAAAGGAGGAGAAAAGTAAGATGTGGAAAACAGTATTGAGAAGAGTATTAGTAATGATACCTCAATTATTCATATTGAGTATATTGATATTTATACTTGCCAAGAAAATGCCGGGAGATCCTTTTACTGGATTGATAACACCTCAGACAAGTCCGGCTGTATTGGAAGAGCTGAGAAGAAAAGCAGGATTTTATGATCCTTGGCATGTACAGTATATAAGATGGATGGGAAATGCCTTTAAAGGTAATTTTGGAATGAGTTATACATATAAACTGCCTGTAAGTACTTTAATAGGGCAGAGGGTAAACAATACATTTATATTGTCGTTGTTCAGTATGATACTTACATATACGCTGGCAATACCTTTAGGAGTGCTTTCAGGAAGATATCAGAATTCACTTCTTGACAGAGGAGTTACATTATATAACTATGTGAGTTACACTATACCTACATTCGTATTATCGCTTATAATGGTATGGTTCTTTGGATATACATTAGGATGGTTCCCAACTACAGGATCAGTTACAATCGGATTAACACCTGGAACATTTAAATATTTCATTGACAGAATACATCATATACTGTTACCGGCAATAACATATGCAATACTTAATACAACAGGTACAATACAGTATTTAAGAAATGAAATAATTGATGCAAAATCACTTGATTATGTAAAAACTGCGAGAAGTAAAGGTGTACCTGAAAATGTAGTGTATTCAAGACATATATTTAGAAACTCAATTTTACCAATAGCTGCATTCTTTGGATATTCAATTACAGGACTTTTAAGTGGTTCAATATTCATAGAAAGAATATTCAGTTATCCAGGAATGGGAAATCTGTTTATATCGTCTATCGGATCAAGAGATTACAGTGTAGTTACTGCATTGATTTTATTGTTCGGATTTTTAACATTGATGGGAAGTTTACTATCAGATATTATCTTAAGTATAGTAGATCCAAGAATCAGAATAGAGTAGGTGATATAGAGTGAAAAAGGATAAAAATAAGACGGAAAATAATAATATAACTGTCAGTGAAAAGCCGACAGGATTTACAGTTATAATGAGGGAAATAAAAAAAGATAAGTTTGCTATAATTTCCCTTATAATTCTAGGAGTACTGTTTTTGACAATATTTATCGGTGCATTCCTTACAAATCAGGAAGAAATAATGAAAATAAGTCTTCTTGACAAATATGCGGCACCTGGTGAAGGATTTTATCTTGGAGCAGATTCCGGAGGAAGGGATATTTTAGGCCAGCTTATAATAGGAGCTAGAAACTCAATTATAATAGGGATTACAATTACAATTTTAACTTCCGGAATAGGGATAGTAGTAGGGCTTGTAGCAGGATATTATGGTGGGATAGTAGATGACCTGATTATGAGATTAATAGATTTTATAATGATATTGCCACAATTAATGCTTGTAATAGTATTTATAACTATTGTGCCAAAATATAATATTATGAGTTTTGTTTTCATAATGACGGCTTTCTACTGGGTAGGAACTGCGAGACTTATAAGAAGTAAGGCACTTTCAGAAAGTAGAAGGGATTATGTTCATGCGTCAAAGACAATGGGAACAAGCGATTTAAAAATAATATTCAGGGAAGTACTGCCAAATATAAGTTCAATTATAATAGTTGACTCAACATTGGCTTTAGCAGGTAATATAGGAATAGAAACAGGACTTAGTTTCCTTGGATTTGGATTGCCACCTTCAATACCTAGTTTGGGAACACTTGTAGGATACGCAACAGATCCGGAAGTATTGTCTTCAAAGCTTTGGATATGGCTTCCAGCATCAATACTGATATTAATAATGATGCTTTGTATCAACTATGTTGGACAGGCTTTAAAGAGAGCGGCAGATGCAAGACAAAGATTAGGATAGTTTTAATTTAATAAATTTACTGAAAAATGGAAATATGAAACGGACTGTTTAATGGAGTTAAGAAATGTATATTTCAAAAGCATATATTGTTAAACATTCCGTTTTTTTGAAAAACTTTTTCAAAAACAGAGAAAAATTCATAGGATATATGAAAGTGATATTTATTCGGCAAGGTTTTATTAATAAAAGCTGATTATAGGAGAAGTGCTATGAAGAAAGAAAAAAAAATATCAATATTAATGATTGTATTGCTATTGATAACAGTTTATAGTTACGGAAATAATAAAAATATAAAATCGAAAATAATTAAAACAAAACAGTTAGATTTTCCTATTGAAACTACAAATGATGCACCTGCAGTAAAAAATGCTGTTTTAAAGGTTGCAATAGTAAAAGATACACCATTGGTAGGAATTTTGAATGAAGCTTTTTCTTCTGACAGTTACGATGGAACAATCATAGATAATTTTTTAGGAAGTGCCATATTCGAGATAGATGAAAATTTTGAGGTCACAAATACAGGAATAGCAGAAATGCATGTAGATGCATCAAAGAAAAAAGTCACTATAAAAATAAAAAATGATATAAAATGGTCAGATGGGAAACCTTTAACATCAGATGATATTATTTATAGCTATGAAGTTATTGGAAATAAAGATTATACAGGTATAAGATATAGTGATGCCAGTGAAAAAATTGTTGGAATGAAAGATTTTCATGAAGGAAAATCTTCTAATATTTCTGGAATAAAAAAAATAAATGAGAAAGTAGTGGAAATTTCATTCACAGAATTAGGACAGGGAGTTTATACAATAGGCAATGGACTTATAGGATTTGCTCTTCCTAAACATTATCTAATAGATGTTCCAATAAAAGATTTGGAAAAATCAGAAAAAATAAGAAATAAAATAGTAACATTAGGTGCGTATACTGTAACAGGTGGGATTCAGGGAAAAAAATTAGAGCTTACAGCAAATTCATATTATTTCAAAGGTAAGCCAAAAATATATAAGGTAATAGTAGAAGTAGTAAATTCAGAGATTATAGCTTCAGAACTGAAAAGAGGGGAATACGATATAGCATTGCAAATTCCTGCAGAATTATACAAATCATTTAAAGATTTTAATAATTTGGAAATACTAGGAAGACAGGAAATGTACTATTCATATATGGGATTTAAGTTAGGAAAATATGATAAGGAAAAAGGAATAAATATTACAGACCCAAATGCAAAAATGTCTGATATAAGACTAAGGCAAGCTCTTGCTTATGGACTAAATGTAGATAAAATGATAAAAAAATATTATGAAATGAGGGAAAGAGCTACAATGGCTGTTCCTCCGATAGTTAAAAAATACTATACAAAAGATATAGAAGGTTTTCCGTATAACCCTGAAAAGGCAAAAAAACTTTTAGATGAAGCAGGGTACAAAGATATCGATGGAGATGGATACAGGGAAAATAAAAATGGCGAGCAGTTTGAAGTAAATGTTGCTGTAATGTCTGGTGGAGAAATAAGTAAAGAATTACTTAATTATTATCTTGAGCAATGGGATAAAATTGGGATATATGCAGTACCTTCAAGAGATATGTTAATGGGATTCTATGAATTTTATGATAGAATAGAAAATGATGATCCTGAAATAGATGTTTTCTTTGCTGCATGGGGAGTTGGAACTGATTTAGATGAAATGAGAGCGAAAGGTCCACGGTCACAACTTAATTATACACGTTTTGTTTCAGATGAAAATAATAGACTGATGGCTGAAATTTCAAGTCCTAGGACACTAGAAAACTCTGATTATAGAGTAGAAGCTTATAAAAAATGGCAGAAATATTATATAAATCAGGCAGTGGAAGTACCTTTGACATATAGATATGAAATAATTCCTGTAAATAAAAGAGTAAAAAATTATTATATAGGTTATGATGCCAATTCAAAAGGTAGAGGAGTAGAACAATGGGAATTAACTGCAGAAGAACCTATAAAAGCAAGTAAATGATATTTAGATATAACTTTAGTTATATACATTAGTTAAAAAAAAACCAGGAGGTAAGAAAATGAGCAGAAAGAAAATAGTCATGCTGTTTTTATTAACAATTATGTTATTAGTAACCGCGTGCGGACCAGGGGAAAAGAAGAGTAAGGCAGGGGATACATCAAATGAAAATGTGGCGTTTCCAGTTGAAACATCAAATGATGGCCAAGCTGTAAAGGATGCAGTTTTAAAAGTGGCAATAGTAAAGGATTCACCATTGGTAGGATTGTTAAGTGATGTAGTTTATTCAGATGGTTATGACGGAATTCTTGTTGATAACTTTTTAGGTTCAGGTATATTTGAAACAGATGAGAATTTTGAAGTGACAGACGGAGGAATTGCAACTTTAACAGTAGATGCTGAAAATAAAAAGGCAACTATAAAAATAAAAGATGGAATGAAATGGTCTGACGGACAGCCTATTGTTGCGGATGATGTAATTTATGCATATGAAGTTGTTGGAAATAAAGATTATACAGGTATAAGATATACTGATGACAACGAAAAAATAATAGGAATGAAGGAATATCATGAAGGAAAAGCTTCAACTATATCAGGAATCAAAAAAATTGACAACAATACAGTTGAAATTTCATTCAATGAAATTGGTCAGGGAATATATACATTAGGAAATGGTCTTATAGGATATGCCCTTCCGAAACATTATTTAAAGGATGTAGCTATAAAAGATCTTGAAACGTCAGAAAAATCAAGAAATAAAGTTCTTACAACAGGACCTTATACAGTTGAGAAAGCAATACAGGGAGAAAGTTTAGAACTTAAGGCAAATCCTTATTTCTATAAAGGTAAAGCAAAAACTGAAAAAGTTACTGTGGAAGTTGTAAATTCACAGACAATAGTTTCAGCTCTAAAAGCAGGGAAATATGATATAGCTTATCAAATACCTACAGATTTATATAAAACATTTAAAGATCTGGATAATCTTCAAGTACTTGGAAGACAGGAACTTTATTATTCATATATGGGATTCAAAGTGGGAAAATATGATAAAGAAAAAGGTATAAGCATAGTAGATCCAAATGCAAAAATGGCAGATATAAAATTGAGACAGGCTCTTGCATACGGACTTGATATAGAACAAATGGTAAAAGCTTTCTATCATGGATTAAGAGAAAGAGCTACAACATCAATACCACCTGTATTTAAGAAATATTATACAAAAGATATAAAAGGATTCCCATATAATCCTGAAAAAGCAAAACAGCTTTTAGATGAAGCAGGATATAAAGATGTAAATGGAGACGGATACAGGGAAGACAAAAATGGAAAACCATTTGAAGTGAGAATAGCTGCAATGGCAGGTGGAGATATAGCTGAACCGTTAGTACAGTTCTATATACAGCAATGGAAGGAAATAGGAATAAAAGCTGTACTTGCTACAGGAAGACTTATAGAATTCAACAGTTTCTATGAAAAAGTAAAAGCAGATGATCCTGAAATAGATGTATTCTTTGCTGCATGGGGAACAGGAAGCGACCTGAATGCAATGAAGGTAAAAGGACCACGTGCGGCATTTAACTATACACGTTTTGTTTCTGACGAAAATACAAGACTTATGGAAGATACTGCTAACCCTAAAACATTGACTGATCCTAATTATAAAGCAGAAGCTTATAAAAAATGGCAGGAATACTTTATAAATCAGGCAGTTGAAGTACCTCTAACATACAGATACGAAGTATTCCCTGTAAATAAAAGGGTAAAAAATTATAATATTTCATATGGAAGTGCCGGAGGAGTTTATACAATAGAGTTAACAGCAGCTGAACCTATAAAAGCAAAAAATTAGTATTAATTATATGAAATTGCACTTTTTAATCTTAATAAAAGATTTGAAGTGCAATTTTTCTGTATTTTCTCAAAAATTATAATAAAATTTGAAAAATTTTTGAAAAATATTTGCCAATTTGAAAAAAAGGTGGTAAACTTTATATATAAATTAAAAAAAACAGGAGGTTACAAAAAATGAAAATTAAGAAGTCGATTATGCTTCTTTTGGTCGCTATCATGATGCTACTTACAGCTTGTGGACCGGGAGAAAAGAAAAGTAAGAAAGGTGGCGGGGAAACTGTAGATGCTTCAAAATTCCCTATTGAAACAACAAATACTGCACCAGCAGTAAAAGATGCAGTTTTAAGAGTTGCGATAGTAAAAGATTCTCCTTTAATCGGTATTTTCTATTCAAATATAGGTCAGGGAGATGGATATGATGGTGAATTAATATCTACTTTCTTTAGAAATGAAATATTTGATCTGGATGAAAACTTTGAAATTACAGATACAGGAATGGCAACATTATCTGTAGATGCTCCAAATAAAAAAGCTACAATAAAAATAAAAGATGGAATAAAATGGTCAGATGGACAGCCATTGACAGCTGATGATATTATATTTGCATATAAAGTAATAGGAAGTAAAGATTACACAGGTGTAAGATATAATGATGACAATGAAAAAGTAGTAGGAATGAAGGAATATCATGAAGGTAAAGCACAGGATATCTCAGGACTTAAGAAAATTGATGACAAAACAGTAGAAGTTTCATTTACAGAACTGGGACAAGGTGTTTACACTGGAGGAAATGGATTAATAGCGTCAGCATTACCTGAACACCATTTAAAAGATATACCTATAAAAGATTTAGAAAAATCAGAAAAAGTAAGAAACAAAATGATAACTCTTGGTGCGTATACTATAGTTAGTGGAGTTCAAGGAGAAAGTTTAGAACTTAAGGCAAACCCACATCACTTTAGAGGTAAGCCAAAAATTGAAAAAGCAACAGTGGAAGTAGTAAACTCAAATACTGTTGTATCAGCTTTGAAAACAGGAAAATATGATATGGCTTTACGTATTCCTACAAATTTGTATAAATCATATAAGGATTTAAATAACCTTGAAATACTTGGAAGACAGGAATTATATTATTCATATATGGCTTTCAAAGTAGGTCATTTTGACAAGGTAAAAGGAGAAAATATAACAGATCCAAATGCAAAAATGGCAGATATAAGATTGAGACAGGCTCTTGTTTACGGTCTTGATGTAGAACAAATGGTAAAAGCTTTCTATTATGGATTAAGAGAAAGAGCTACAATGGCTGTACCTCCTGCATTTAAAAAATATTATTCAAAAGATATACCGGGATTCCCTTATAATCCTGAAAAGGCAAAACAGCTTTTAGACGAAGCAGGATACAAAGATGTAAATGGAGATGGATACAGAGAAGATAAAAATGGAAAACCATTTGAAGTGAGAATAGCCTCAATGGCAGGTGGAGATATAGCTGAACCATTGGCACAGTTCTATATACAGCAATGGAAAGAAATTGGTATAAAAGGTGTTCTTTCTACAGGAAGACTTATAGAATTTAACAGTTTCTATGATAAAGTACAGGCTGATGACCCTGAAATAGATGTATTCTTTGCTGCATGGTCAGTTGGAACAAACTTGAACCCAATTGAAGGTGGAGGAAGAAAAACACCATTTAACTTCCCAAGATTCGTTTCTGATGAAAATGATAAGTTAATGGCTGAAATTTCAAGTCCTAAAACATTGGAAGATCCTAATTATAAAGCAGAAGCTTATAAAAAATGGCAGGAATATTATATAAATCAAGCAGTTGAAGTACCTTTAACTTATAGATATGAAATATTCCCTATAAATAAAAGAGTTAAAAACTTCTATGTAGGATACGATTTATTTTTAAATGGAAAAATGGTTCAGCAGTGGGAACTTACAGCTGCAGAACCTATAAAAGCAACAAACTAATAGTTAAATATAACTGTTATATATGAAAATTATATAAAAGATATAAGATATCGAAAAAGATGTAAAATTGATTCAAACGCTGATAAATAAAGGATTATCAGCGTTTTTTATGATGTGAAAAAAGTATTGATATAATTTATTAAAAGTGCTAGAATAAATTAAGTTAATATATCAATAAAAAAACTGGAGGTAGGTTAGTATGAAAATTAAAAGTGTAGTTTCAGTGTTAATTATGATGATGTTGTTAATGTCATGTGGACCAGGGCAGAAAAAGAGTGCTGATGGAAATAAGAATTCTGAGAGTATAAAATTTGAAACAGAAACTCAGAATAAAGATAATGCAGTTCCAGGAGCAGTTCTAAGTGTTGCAATGGTTAAGGATTCACCATTAGTAGGAATATTTAATCAGGCAATGTATAAGGACGGTTATGACGGAGATATAATTGACTGGTTTTTAGGAAGTTATATTTTAGATATTGATGAAAACTTTGAAGTAACTGACACAGGAATAGCTACTTTAAGTGTAGATCCGGAAAACAAAAAGGCAACTATAAAAATAAAGGACGGAATGAAATGGTCTGACGGTCAGCCAATAGTTGCAGATGATATTATCTATACTTATGAAGTAATAGGTAATAAAGATTACACTGGTGTAAGATATAGTGATGAAAGTGCCAAAATAGTAGGAATGGAAGAGTATAAAGCAGGAAAGGCATCTACAATTTCAGGAATTAAAAAAATCGATGATAAGACAGTGGAAATTTCTTTTAAAGAAATGGGACAAGGAATTTATACAGGAGGAAACGGTCTGGAAAGATATGCAATGCCAAAGCATTACTTAAAGGATGTTCCTATAAAAGATCTTGAAAAATCAGAAAAAGTAAGAACAAAAGTGGTAGTGGCAGGACCTTATACTATAAGCAGCATAGTGCCTGGAGAAAGTATAGAACTAAAAGGAAATCCTTATTATTTTAAAGGAAAACCTAAAACAGACAAGGTTACAATACAGGTTGTAAATTCACAGACAATAACTGCCGCAATAAAGTCTGGAAAATATGATATAGTATTTTCTATTCCAACAGAATTATATAAAATTTACAAAGATTTTGATAATATTGAAACACTTGGAAGACAGGAACTTTATTATTCATATTTAGGATTTAAAATGGGTAAATATGATAAGGCAAAGGGTGAAAATGTAGTAAATCCAAATGCAAAAATGGCAGATTTAAAATTAAGACAGGCACTTGCTTATGGACTTGATATAAACCAGATGGTAAAAGCCTTCTATGACGGATTAAGAGAAAAAGCTACTTCTTCTGTGCCACCTGTATTTGGAAAATACTATCCAAAAGATTTAGCAGGATTTCCTTATGATCCTGAAAAGGCTAAAAAACTTTTAGATGAAGCCGGATATAAAGATGTAAATGGTGATGGATATAGAGAAGATAAAAATGGAAAACCATTTGAAATAAAAATTGCCGCAATGTCAGGTGGGGATATAGCTGAACCATTAGTACAGTTCTATATACAGCAATGGAAGGAAATAGGAATAAAAGGTGTTCTTGCAACAGGAAGACTTATAGAATTTAACAGTTTCTACGACAAGGTTGAAGCAGATGACCCGGAAATAGATGTATATTTTGCAGCATGGGGAGTTGGAACAAACTTAGGGCCATACGAAACAGCAGGACGTAAATCAATGTTCAATTATTCAAGATTTGCTTCAGATGAAAATGACAAACTGATGGCAGAAGTAACAAGTCCTAAAACATTGACAGATCCTAACTATAAGCCTGAAGCTTATAAAAAATGGCAAGAATACTATATAAATCAAGCAGTAGAAGTACCTTTAACTTACAGATATCAATTATATCCTGTAAATAAACGTGTTAAAAACTTTGATGTAGCTTATGGGGCATTAAAACAAGGAAAAGGAATACACTTAGTTGAACTTACAGCTGCAGAACCTATAAAATCTAAAAAATAGCTATAACTGAATGAGGGTAATAAAAGCCCTCTTTCTTTTTTCAGATATTGTAAAGAAAAAGTTATAAAATAAAAGTTATAAAATAAAGAAAATATTGATTAAATCATTAAAAAATGATAGAATTTTAAAGGAAAATTTTAAATAATGAAAGGAGAAAAGAGTTAATGGATGAATTGAGAAAATTATTACGGGAAGGGAAACTTACTTTCAGACAGTATTTTATAGTAGCATATGAATTATTTAAGGAAATGATGAAAAATGATAATAAGGAAATAATAGTATTATATGTTCTTTATTTGGCATCTGTATTTTCTGTTATAAGTCAGAATCCTTTATTCGAAATGCTTACAGGTATAGTAACACTTGTGGCTATATCTAGAATGTGGTTGCTATACAAGAAAGTGATTTTTAAAATAGAGGAAAGGGAATATGATAACAACGGTAATCTAAGAAAAATATTTGCACTGCTAGGCTTTTCAGCTTTGATTGGAGTTGTATTGGGGGCGATGTTTATGCATTATATTTTCACCCTTGGAATAGAAAGATTATCAAGAACAGACCAGATAAGATTTTTTTCTGAAATGCGAATTCCGATTATAATCTTAGTAGTTATAATGCTTCTTATACAAATATGTATTTTATACTTTATGCCAATATATATATCAAGAAGAGGTAGTTTCTGGGAATCGTTCAGATATAATTTATATCTTTCTAAAGGAAATAAATTGAGAATGTTTATACCAATATTTGTTATTGGGGCATTAAATGTTGGAGTAGGACAGATTTTAGGTAAATTAGGAATTATAGGACTTCTTTTAAGCACTGCTATAACAGTATCACTTAATATATTTAAAATAATGTTATTATCAATTATTTATCTTAATGTAGAGTATACAAGTGAAATACCGGATGAATTTTCTTATCTTACTGGTAAAAAAGAAGAAACTGCTAATGTGATGGAAAATAAAATAGAAGAATAGAAAAAATAATAAAAAAAACTGTTTCAAGCTTTCAGATTTTAAAAATATCTGGCAGAAACAGTTTTTTATTATATTATGCTATTTATACATTTGCACTTGCAGTATCAACTCTAACACCATGTACAAAATATTTTGACCAGTAAGAGTGTTCCATTGAAGATAATATAACTCCTTTTGAGGAAGAAGCGTTTATGAACAATGAATTTCCTAGATAAACAGCTGTGTGATTATATTTTCCATCCGGTCTGAAGTATAAAATATCTCCAGGTTTTAAATTATTTCTTGAAACATGTCTTCCTACTTTAATCTGATCTTTTGTAACTCTAGGCAATTCAAAACTGAAGACTTCACGATAAACTCTACGTGTTAAGGCAGAACAGTCAATTCCTCTGCTTGAATCTCCACCGAATGAGTATCTTGTACCTTTCCAGTTTTCAAATGATTTTAAGAGAGCATTCTGTAATTTTACTGTACGTATTTCAGAACTTGTACCGCTAATTAAAAGTCTCTGATTTTTTTCCTGCAGTTCATTAATTTTAGTAATAACTAGACTGTCATTACTAAATCTGTTTTTTAAATTTTGATTGTCTGATTTGTGCTCCCTGTCATTTTCTTTTCTGCTTTCAGTTGCATCTGCAGTTTCAGGATCTGTTTTAACTTTATTATTTCTTTTTCTAGAAGCAGAATTATTTTGTAAAGTTGAACAGTTCATTGCAAATAAGGAAAGCGAAGCCATCAGAATAACATTTTTCTTTTTCATAATAACTTTTCCTTTCTGAAGTTTTTTATTTTTAAGATTCTATAATTAAATTTATTGGACCATCATTTATTGACTCTATTTCCATATATTGCTGAAATTCTCCTGTTTTAAATGGAACATCTGTTTCTGAAAGTTTTTCAATAAAAAGGTCATATATCTTTTTTGCTTTTTCAGCAGGTGCTGAATTTAAATAATCCGGTCTTCTGCCTTTTTTTGTATTTCCGTAAATTGTAAAATTACTTACGATTAACAATTCTCCTTTGATATCCTGTACAGATAAATTCAATTTACCATTTTCATCATCAAAAATTCTTAAATGGATTAATTTATCAACGCAGTAATTAATATCTTTAATGTCATCTTCATGTGTAATACCCAGGTATGCAACTATTCCTCTGTTAATTTCACATTTAAAACTACTATTAACAGACATTTTAGCAGACTTTACCCTTTGTATAATTAATTTCATAAAAACCACCTGTAAAAAAACGTATCTTTGCTATTCTATTTTATAAATATTCTGAGTATTTGTCAAGCTTTTTCTTATAATTTCATTTAAATTTTTATTTGAAAAAGCATATAAAAAAGTTTTAACAAAGATTTTTATAAGAATTCACAAATGTTTTAGTTATATTGTAGTTCAGAAAATATAAGAATTCACAAATTCTGTTGCAATTTAAGAGAAAAAAATATATAATATTTAATAAAATTGAATAAGCTTTAAGCTATAAAAAATAATGAAAGGAGAATATTGACAATGCCTATAAAAATACCAAATAATTTGCCAGCTGTAAATATTTTAGCAAAGGAGAATATTTTTGTAATGAATGAAGCAAGAGCATTGTCGCAAGATATTCGTCCTTTAAAATTTGTAATAGTAAATCTGATGCCTACAAAAATAGAAACAGAAACACAGCTTTTAAGGTTATTAAGTAATACTCCACTTCAAATGGAGGTAACACTTTTAAAAATGGATAGCTATGTGTCAAAAAATATTTCAGAAGAACATATGCAAAATTTCTATAAGACTTTTAATGATATAAAAGATGAGAAGTTTGATGGGCTTATAATTACAGGAGCTCCTGTGGAAACTCTTGAATTTGAAAAAGTTGACTACTGGAAGGAACTTACAGAAATTTTAGAATGGAGTAATAAACATGTTTTTTCAACATTGTATATATGTTGGGGAGCACAGGCGGGACTTTATTATCATTACGGAATTAAAAAGTATCCTCTCGATGAAAAGCTTTTTGGAATATATCCTTTAAAGCTTGATGACAGCAGCATAGGACTTTTTAGGGGATTTGACGAAATATTCTATATGCCCCAGTCAAGACATACAGAAGTAAAGGAAGAAGATATAAATAAGATTGAGGAGCTTGAAATATTGGCAAAATCTCCTGAAGCTGGAGTTTCAATCGTGAGAACTAAGGATAAAAGAAGGATATTTGTTACAGGACATATGGAATACGACAGAATGACCCTTGCATCTGAATATGAAAGAGATGTTAAATTAGGCAAGGAAATAAGCGTTCCATTTAATTACTATCCGGAAGATAACCCGGAGAAAACACCTCTGTTTAAGTGGAGAGGGCATGCAAACCTTTTTTTTATAAACTGGATTAACCACCATGTTTATCAGGAAACTCCTTATAATCTGGATGAATTAGAACAAATGTAAGTTTAAAAAAATATGAAATATGAATCAGGAGGAGAGATTATGGAAAGTACAGGAGAAATACTGGAAAAATATATCAGAAGAAAAATATCCCAGGTGGAACTGTCTAAGCTGATAGGAGTTTCTCCCCAATACATAAGTAATATAATAAACGATTTGAAAGGTCCGTCAGAGAATTTTCTGGATAAGTTTTATAAAATATTTGATGTATCGGCAGAGGATAAAAAGAAAATTTCCGAATATGAGGAACTTAGAAGGTTACCGAAAAAAATTCAGGAGGAAATCACTCTTTTTAGACAGGATGAGATAGTACAGGAAAAAAAGCATAAACTTCCTACGAGTAATATTGTACTGGATGGTGAAATTCTTCCAAACGATGAAATATATTTCTTCAATGAAAAGGAAATCCAGTTATTTCCTAAATTTGAAGAAGATGATGAGGATCTTTTTGCAATAGTAGTAAAATCAGGACATTATGAGCCAAAATTTCATTATTTGGATACTTTAATTTTTTCAAAACAGAAAAAAATCAACTTTGAAGAGTTACATAAAAAATACTGTCTTGTTGAATATGAAAATAAAAAGTATATAAAAAATGTTGAATATATTGAAGATACAATTATTTTAAGAGCTTTAAACGAAAAAGAAGATACGATGATTTTTCCAAAAGGAACATATTATAATTTGAGAGTATTAGGAATTTTAAAAGGATGTTTTCATCTATATTAATATAAATTATTAATATAAAAAACTAATGTTATATATATTATATATTGTATGTGATATATATAAAATTGTAGTAGATTTTTTTATGAATTTATTATAAAATTATATGTGAATATATATTGAGAAATGATTTAGAAAAAATAGGAGTTGAAATGAGAAAAAATAGATTAGCATTGTTTACATTTGCATTGGCAGCATTTAATTTTGCAGGTAAATCAAGTGAAAAAGTATCATTACCAAAGGAATATACAGAAAATATAAAAGTAGATGGTTATGATGTCTATGAAACAGAATATGATTTTGATAATGATGGAATACCGGAGAAAGTAGTAGTAAATAAAAAAAGTGATAGTATTATTACAAAGGGAGGTCTAGTTTCAATTTATACGTTACAGGATGGGCGGTATACACTTACTTATCAGATTCCATTAAAAAATGAAGCAACTGCATTTTCCTTTGAAAATACTGAAAAAACTTTAAAAAGTATAAAAGATTATTATGGAGAATATTCCAAAGGAATAGAAAAGGGAGAAGTAAGAGTAGTAAATCTGTTTGGCGACAATACAAATGAAAACGTATCAGTAAACCTTAAATATGATAAAAATTCTCTTAAAGATTTGGAGAACTTTCTTTTTATTGGGCATTCAGATGTTCTGAGGGAAGCACCAAGTAATTCATCATCTGGAGTTGCATCTTTGAAATACAAGGATAAACCTAGACTGTTACTTGAATTTACTTCGATAAAGGAAAATGGAAGCCAAAAATGGTACCTTGCAGAATTTGGGAAGGAATCAAAAGTAAAAGGATTTATTCAGGATAAAAATAAAGTTATAAAAAGAGGATTCTATTGGGACAAAATGGTTTCTAAAATGGAGAAAATAAACAGTTTTATATCAGATACACTTGAAAAGAAAGAGGATATTTATATTGTTACTGAATATAGACCATTGGCAAATGATTACTACAGTAAAAAAGACAAGTTTGGAAATAGAAGTAACCAAAGTATAAAAGGATATGTAAACTCCAATAAAGAAGGAGAATATATAAATATACCGGATAGAACTCTTCTTAGAGTTTTAGGTGAAGAAAATGGGATGGTAAAAATAGAAACACCAATGTATGGAGGTCCTTATTATATTGAGAAGAAGGCTAATAACATACAAAAAACAGATATAACTTCTAAAGTAAACAAGTTTGTTGCAATAGATCCTGAAAGCCAGACGGAAGCTATATTTGAAAGGGAAAATGATACTAATAAATTTAATGTTGTAACTTATTCTTTTGTAACAACAGGAGTAGATAACGGATATTCTTCGTATGAAACACCACACGGAGCTTTCCTTGTAGCATTTACTAGACCTTATATGTTATTTACGGGACATGCTAAAGAGGGTGACACACGTAAAAGTGCAGGAAAAGAAGGACTTGTAATAGCAGGAGAAGCCAATTATGCAGTAAGATTCAGTGGTGGTGCATATATGCATGGAATTCCGGCTGCATACGGAGCATCAAAATCAACAAAAGCGTACACTGCAGGAAAAATAGGAACGTATAAAGAATCGCATAAATGTGTAAGACATTATGATGACCAGATTGAATATATAGTAAAATGGATAAATGCAGACAGTCAAAAAAAGGAAAAAGAAAATACAATACCTGCAGAGCCGGTAGTAGTAGTAGTTTTATAATAAATTTAGAAATTTTAAGATTAAAATCAAAGTTAACAAAAATTCCATAAAAATATTTCACAAATTTGGAGATGAGGTAAAGTATGAAAGGTACTAAGAAAATTTTTTTATTATTTGTTCTTATGGTTTTATCTGTGTATGGAAATGTTACAGGTAATCCTGTAACTAGTGGAAATACTACAGAAAAAACAGAAGAAAAGAAGGAATGGAAATCAAATGAGCTTAAACCGGATTTAGATAAGGACGGTAAAAAGGATAAACTGGTTATTATGTATCTGATTGAGCCGGATAGGGTTGTAACTAAGTTTATTCCATATATAACTGATGACAAAGGAAAGTCTGTAAAAGGAAAAGAAGTTGAAAAAATATTTGGGAAATCAAATTTTGATAATGATTTTGGTAATTTTATGACTAGCTTTATAGATAGCTATCCTAAAAAAGAAGTAGCAAAATCTAGCTCTAATTCCAATACGGAACCAAAAAAAGAAAATATTAAAAAAGTAGAAACTGAAAAGAAAACAGAAGAAAAGAAATCAGCAGAGAAAACGCCAGCTGTAGTAGATAAAAAACCTTCTACAGTTGAAAAAGAACCAGCAGAGAAAACGCCTACTGTAACAGAAAAAAATGATGTTCCTGAAGATTTAAAGAAAGAGGATAACATAACTAATGTACCTCAGAATACAGAAACAGATACAAAATCCAAGGACAATGTGGTAGATGAAGGTAAACAGCCTGCAAAAAATATTAAAGGGCCTTATACTTATATTAATTACTATGTAAAAGAAAGACCAAAAAATTTAACTTTCAATTATAAATATGACAAGAATTCTCCTAAAGATATGGATGACTTCGTATTTATAAAGACAGCAACGGCAGTAAGAAAAGAACCTAATACAAAATCAGGAGTTCTAAAGAATGCCGCCTACAGTCACAAATATAAAGTTATTGGAAAAGTTAAGACAAACGTGTCTGGAGGAACTGCAGAATGGTATGAAGTTTATTTTGACGGTAAACTTGGATATGTTTTAGCTGCAAATGCAATAAAGAGAGAATTTGACTGGAATGACATGATGAAAAGGGCTGAAAAAACTAATAACTTCATAAAAGAAGCAGTTGCAAAAAATCAGAAAATCTATGTTTTAGATGATTATACTCCATTAGGTGGAGGTAACGGTTCAAACAAAGATAAGTATGGTAATAAAGAAAATCAGAGTGAAAGAGGATATTTAAGTTCTTCGTTTAAGGAATTTATAAATATTCCTGACAGGTCAATTATGACAATAACTGAAGAAACTGACAAATATATAAAGGTAAAAATAGATGTTTATGATGATAAGGAATATTATCTTCAGAAATCAAATAAGAAACTTCTGAAGGATTCAGGAATCAAGGAAGAAATTTCAAGATTCATTTATGTTGATAGACATAGCCAGAATGAAATGATAATAGAAAAAAATAAAGGTTCAAATAGCTGGAATGTTGTAACAAGTTCATTTGTAACAACAGGGAAAGATGGAAATGATTCATATGCAACACCTTATGGAGTATTCCATGTGGCTTATTCAAAGCCTGTAATGCAATATACAGGTTCTGCCGGAACAGTGGTAGGAGATGCTAAAAATGCCGTAAGATTCAGTGGTGGAGGATATATGCACAGTATACCTTCATTATTTGAGCCAAAGGAAACAAGAAATCAAAGAAAAGCTGTAACAGCAAAGAAAATAGGAACTTATCCTGAATCACATAAATGTATAAGACATTATGATGATCAAATAAAGTTTATATATGACTGGCTTGGAAACGCTTCACCTGGAGATAAAAATGGTTTCAGAGTACCTGAAGTACCAACAGTTATGCTTGTAAAATAGCTTTAAACGATAAAATAATATTTAGACAGGATATTCGGGGTATTCATTTAAAAGTGGATGTCCCGTATATTTATATATAAAAGAGGTGAGTAATATGAAAATTGCAAACTTTGGAGTTGAAGAATGGCTGAATGTATGGGAAAATGATGCGATTTATGATATAGGAGGAAGTTCAATAGCCTCATTTACATTGGAAGAAATTATAAAAACAGGGAACAAAAGTGAAAAGGAATTTTTTTCAGAATTAATGACAAAAAAGATGAATTATGGATGGATAGAAGGTTCACCTGAATTTAAGAAACAGGTAAGTCTTTTATATAAAAATATTAAGCCTGAACAGGTTTTACAGACAAATGGAGCAACAGGAGGTAATTTCCTGGCTTTATATTCTCTGATTGAGCCTGGAGACCATGTTATTTCACTGTATCCTACTTATCAGCAACTGTATGATATACCACGTTCTTTTGGTGCAGAAGTGGATTTGTGGCATATTAAGGAAGAAAATGGATGGCTGCCGGATTTGGAAGATTTACGGAAACTTGTAAGAAGTAATACAAAAATGATATGTATTAATAATGCAAATAATCCTACAGGAGCAGTTATGGAGGAAGATTTTCTGAAGGAACTGGTAAAAATTGCTGAAGGCTGTGGAGCCTATATTCTTTCCGATGAAGTTTATAAATCACTGGAAACAGGAATAGAAGTTCCTTCAATAGTGGATTTATATGACAAGGGAATAGCAGTAAACAGCATTTCAAAAACTTATTCTGTTCCAGGAATACGTATAGGATGGGTCGCCGCAAATTCTGAATTAAGTGATATTTTCCGTAAATATCGTGATTATACGATGATATGTGCAGGGGTATTTGATGATTATCTGGCTACATATATACTGGAAAATAAGGAAGCTGTACTGGAAAGAAATAGAAAAATAGTAACAGAAAATTTAGAAGTTGTAAAAAAATGGGTGGAAAATGAACCTAAAGTATCATTGATTTATCCTAAATATGTATCGACTTCATTTATTAAATTAGATATTCCAGTTGATACAGAGGAATTTTGCATAAAACTTCTGAAGGAAAAGGGAGTGCTGTTAGTTCCAGGTAACCGTTTTGATATGCCGGGATATGCAAGATTAGGTTACTGCACTCATAGGGAGATACTGGAAAAGGGACTTGAAAAGCTTTCAGAATTTTTGAGGGAATTTGAATAAATTTAAAGAGGAGATTTTAAAATTTAACTACTATGGAAAATAATTACAATAATATGAAAAACAATAAGAAATGGAGTATTAATAAGAGAAAAGTTATGTTTGTTTTTATCGTTCCTCTGATAATTGCAGGTATTATTTTTTCTGTTGTAACTTATATTAATACTAAACGTGAAGAAGCAGTTGTTAAAGCAGTAACTGAAGAGGAAGAAGATAATATTTTTAGGATAGATCCTATAAAGAATCCCCAAGTTACATATTATAGCTTCAGGGGGGAAGAATATCCTGATTGGGCTAAGTTTGGAATGACAAGAAGTAATGGAATAAGAGCTCATCAGGGGATTGATATTTTCGCTGTTCCAGGAACAGATGTCTTTGCAGTTCTGGATGGAAAAATTGTTGATTTATATGTAGATAAAAAAGGTTATGGATTAAATTTTTATTTGGAAGTGGATCCTAATGAGCTTGAAAAAATAAAGAGAAAAAATTATAAACCGAAGAAAGGTTCAGGAGAAGAAACCTATGGTCCAAATTATGAACCTGGAGTGGTAATAAAATATCTAAGATATTGTCATTTGAGTGAAGTTAGTGTAAAAGTTGGAGATACAGTAAAGGCGGGACAGGTACTTGGAAAAACAGGAGTTACAGGTAATGCAAACGGAACACGTGCTCCGCATCTGCATTTTGAAATAGCTTATGAAATGCGGGGAAAAGGACTTGTAAATAGAGTGGATCCTGAAATGTATTTTAAGATAAAAAATGGGAATCAATTATCTGAGGAAGAGAAGAAAGTCCAGTATGAAGCTACTCAATTAGTCTGGAAGGCAGATAAAAAATATGCGGAAGGTTTCAGGCTGGCAAGTGTGTTTATGGATGAGGAAAACGAGAAAAGGATAAAGGAAGAGGAAGAAAAGAATAAAAAAATTTCAAATAATGGAAAAGTTTCCGGAAGGAAGAAAGGGAGCAGGAGATAAGGCAAAGGCCTTATCTTTTTCTGTTTTTGGGGAATGAAGAGAGTTCATCACAAATCATATCTAGACATTTTCTCTTATATTCCATTTTGGGGTGAACATATAAATTTAAAGTTGTGTTTATATTGGAATGTCCTAAAATTTCTGCAACAGTTTTATAATCAGTTCCAAGTTCAATTGCCTGTGTTGCGAAAGTATGTCTTAAAGAATGGAAAGATAGTTTTGAAATATTTAGTGAGGAAAGTATTGAATAATAGTATTTTCTATATATTCTAGGTTCAATAAAATTCTTATTACCTGTAATAATATAGAAATTATCATTTCTGCATAAATTTTTCATTATTTTTATTAGATGTTTGCTAAGGGGAATATTTCTAAATGAGGAAACTGTCTTTGGAGAAGAAATTACTATTTTACTTTCTCTTGAAAGAGATTTTTTTATATAAATTCTTTGAATAGTTCGATTTACAGATAATATTTCACTTTCAAAATCAACATCACACCATTTCAAACCACAAACTTCTCCTATTCTTAAACCACATAATAAAGAAATCAGGATTCCGAGAGATTTTGCATCTAGATTGGAGTTTATATATTGGAAAAGTTTAAAATGTTCAGCATGACTAAAAATTTCTATTTTTTTACTTGAAATATTTTTAGGAAATTTATAGTCAAAAGTTTTCCTCTTAATGATATCATTTTTCATTGCAGAATTTAAACAAGATTTGGTAACTGTCATAATATCCTTTACAGTTTTCAGTGACAGTCCTTTTTTATTACTTAATCTTCCTGAATTTAATTTTTCAAATATCATATTTTGTAAGTCATTATTTTGGATATGGCTTATATTTTTAGTGCCTAAGGATGGTTTTATGTGGTTTTCAATAATATTTGAGTATGTTGCATAAGTAGATTCTTTTAAAAAAGGTTTTTCATTTTCTAGCCAAAAATCAATCCATTCTGAAAATTTTATATCCTTTTTACAATTATTATTATTTTTCATGTTTTTACCTCCCTGTAATATAGTGCCTATTAATTTTACTATATTTGTGGAAGTTTTTCATTTGCGAAGAATTAAGCTGAATACTTAATTCCAGTTTTATTAAACCTTACTTTTTTTAAATAAATTCTAATATATTATACCATATATTATTTAAATATGACTAAAAAACGTCTAGAAATCTTTAGCCTTTTTTTTCTTTTCTATATAATTTTAAAACCTATGGAATTAAGTATTCAGATTAATTCTAAAAGAGGGGAGTTAGTAGGGGTTATAAAAACTCTAAATGAAAAGGATATTGAAGGAAATGGAAAATTTAGCAAAAAAATTTATTGAAAAGATAAATGAAGTTTTGGCAGAAAAAGAAAATGCTGTAGTCAATATTATTAACGATAAGCTAACAATATCAGCTTTTACAGCATTAGAAAAGAACTTGAAAAATGTAAAGGAAATAAATTTTATTATAAGAGACACTAAATTTATTCCCGAAAATAACGAAATATCAAGGGAATTTATGATAACTCCTAATGATATTTTGTATAATTCTTATGATATAAAGGAAAAAAATAAGTTAAAGCATTTTGCTAAGGCAAAGGCAATGTACAATTTTATAAAAAATAATGTGAATGTTAGAAAAGTTAAATCATACAAGCAAGTAAATGGAAATATTTTGATAATTGATGATGATTTTGTAATTCATGGTAGTTCATCACTTGAAGTGTATGAAAAGAAAATGAATAGTTATGATTTTGACACAACAATAAAGGGAAAAGCAGAAAAAGATCAAATTCTTGAAATGGTAAAAAAATATAATCAGATTTGGAATGATGGTGATATAACGCAGGATTATAAACAGGAATTATTGGAAAGTCTTGAATTTGTTTATAAAAATTATAATCCTGAATTTTTGTATTACTTCACATTAAATGAACTGTTTGGAGATAAGCTGGATAGTGGTATTGAAAAATTTGAAAAAGATAGTGATAGATTTAAAAAAACTGAAATATGGAATTCGCTTTTTGATTTTCAGAAGGATTGTGTTGTATCTGCTATACAGAAATTACAGAAATATGGGGGCTGTATAATAGCTGATTCTGTGGGGCTAGGAAAGACTTTTGAAGCTCTGGCAGTAATCAAGTATTTTGAAATAAAAAATGATAATGTATTAGTTCTTACTCCAGCAAAACTTTATGATAACTGGAGGTCTTTTTCAGGAAACTATAAAGACAGTTTTTTAAATGAAATTTTTAATTATAAGATAATGTTTCATACAGATTTATCAAGAACTAAAGGTGAATCAAAGTCAGGTTACGAATTAAGCAGATTTGACTGGTCAAAATTTGATTTGGTAGTTATTGATGAGTCTCATAATTTTAGAAATAGAATTGCAAAATATGATGAAAATGATGTATTAATAATGAACAGATATTTTAAATTACTTCATGATGTAATAAAAAGTGGAAAAAATACAAAAGTTTTATTATTATCTGCAACACCAGTAAATAATAGTCTTGTGGACTTGAAAAATCAAATTTCAATTATAACAGGAGATAATGACAATGCATTTAGTGAAGAAGGTATTTCGAGCGTGGGACATGTACTGAGAAAGGCAACACAAGTTATAAATGACTGGGAAAAAGAAGGAAGCCAGAAAAAAGATGAGTTACTGGATAATTTACCATCAGATTTCTATAAACTGCTGGAAATGATGACAATATCAAGAAGCAGAAAGCATATTACAAATTACTATGGAACAAAGAATATAGGGAAATTTCCACAAAAAAATAAGCCGATAACTTATTATCCTGAAATAGACAGTGAGGGTAAACTGTTAGATTTTAAAGGTACTAATTCTCTTCTGGAAGAATTGAATTTGTCAGTATACACCCCAATTGACTTTATAAAAAATGAATATAAGGCTTATTATATTGAAAAATATAAATTATCAGGTAACAGGGGAGGAAAACTGGATTTTGAAACACAGTCAAAAGGTCTTATTTACCTGCATAGAGTGAATTTATTTAAAAGGCTGGAAAGTTCTATTTATTCTTTTTCTGAAACATTGAAAAGGCTGATTGAAAAGATTGACAGGACAATAGATAACTTACATAAAGGACAACAGATTGAAGAAGAACTTGATGTGGAAAATGAAGATGAAATCTATATTGAAAGAAGTAAATATGAGATAAAGGTGAAACATCTAAGAATAAGTGCTTATCTTGAAGAACTATATAATGACAAAGAAGTTGTTGAAAAAATATTTAATGAAACTCTTATTCTTCTGAAAGAAGACAGGGATAATAAAATTCATGAACTGGAAAAGATTGTAGAAAATAAGGTTGAAAATACTCCTTATAATGCTGGAAATAGAAAAATACTTATTTTTACAGCATTTGCCGATACTGCAAATTACATTTATTCTAAATTATCAGAAAAGTTTGTTGGGAAAAATATAAATATTGCAAGTGTTACAGGTAAAGGAGTAAAGACAACAAATAGAAAAGTAAGAGAAGACTTTCATAACATTTTGAGTGCTTTTTCTCCAAAGTCCAAAATGAAAATTGAAATTCCAAAGGAAGAACAGATAGATATTATAGTGGGAACAGACTGTATTTCGGAAGGACAGAATTTACAGGACTGTGATACTGTAATAAATTTTGATATTCAGTGGAATCCTGTATCACTTATTCAAAGATTTGGAAGAGTGGACAGAATTGGAAGCACAAATGACAGAATACAGATGATTAATTTCTTTCCGAATGCAGACTTGAATGAATATTTGGACTTGGAGAGAAGAGTAAAAGGGAAAATGACAACATTAAATATCGCTTCTACAGGGGATGAAGATATGCTTAATCCTGAAATGAATGATTTTAACTTTAGGAGAAGACAGCTGGAAAAATTGAAGGAAGAAGTGATAGATATAGAAGATACAAATGAAAATATTTCATTGACAGACCTTAATATGAACGAATATCTGTATGAACTTTCAAATTATGTGAATAATCATAAGGAAATAAGCAAAATACCTAAAGGAATTTATTCTGTAACCGAAGGTGAACAAAAGGGAGTATTATTCTGCTTTAAACATAGTAAAAATAATGCTAAACCTAAAAATGACAGTTCCCTTTATCCTTATTACCTGATTTTTGTAGGAAATAATAAAGAGATTTTATTTAAAAACAGTCAGGCAAGGGAAGTTATAAAACTTTTCAGACAGCTCTGCTATGAAAAAAATGAAGTTCAGGAAAAAGTTTTAAAGGAATTTTTTAAAGATACAAAAAATGCGACTGAAATGGGATTTTATTCAGAACTGCTTAATACAGCAGTAAAAAGTATAAAAGGTGAAGAAGAAGAAAAAGCTTCTCAGACAGTATTTGATATTTTAGGCTTTAATAACAGTTTTAAAAACGATACAGCTGATGATTTTGAATTAATTTCTTTTCTGGTGGTGGGTTAGATGATAAATATGCCGGAAAGATATAAAGTAAATCAGGAAATAAAATTGAAGAATCTTATTCTGAAGGAATTTAAACCTGACGAGAAAAAGAAAATAAAGGAATATGTAAAATCTGTAATATTAAAGTACGTGATAAATGATGAAGAAATACCAAGTGTAGAAGATGAAAGATATATTTTTAAAGTAATCCAGTATTTTGAATTTGAAATAAGCGATATAAAAAAGGCAGGATTTCTTACAAATTTATATCAGGAAGCAATTAAATCGCCATGTGTATTAAGATTTTACGATAATTCAAAAGAAGTGTATTCATTAGCTTTAAAAAGATTAAATCAAAATGACAGAAATGAAATAGTAGTTACAGATACTGTAATGACTGAAATATTTGACTTGTCAATGTCGAGTTCAGCAAAAAGGGAAGTGGAAGGAGCATTAGACTACTCCAAAATTTTAAATCGGACCAATAAAGTTAATTTTTATTCAGAAATGTTTATAAAAAATTATATTTTAAAAAATAGAAAGTATTATCAGAAATCAGGAAATATTTTAGAAAGTTTAATATGGTATGACAGAAATAAGATGAATGATATTTTTGAAAAGTTTAAAAATGTTGTTATGCACAAGGAAAAAATGAAATTAGCTATAAAAAATAGCGAAAAAATAGAAATTAACAAGAAAATTAGGGAACTGATTTCCGAACTGGATAAATATTAGAATTTTGGAGGAAAAATGGAAAATAATAAAATAAAAAAAGAGATAAATGACGTAGTAAATGATAATTTAAAAGCACTAGAACAGTTATTTCCATCTGCCGTAAAGGATGGACAGCTGGATATAAAGGCATTGAAGGAAGAACTGGGAAATTTTGAAGAAGTAGGAAATGAAAGATATGAGCTAAACTGGGCTGGGAAACAAAATGCAAAAAAAATAGTACAGCAGGGAATTGGAAATAAAACATTGAAATTTGTAGCAAAAGACAGTAAAAATGCTGACACAACAGAAAATATCTATATTGAAGGAGATAATCTGGAAGTATTGAAATTGTTAAGACAGAATTATTACAATTCAATAAAAATGATATATATTGACCCGCCATATAATACTGGAAATGATTTTGTCTATAATGATACTTTTAAAATGGATAAGGAAAAAAGCGACAAAGCAGAGGGAATAATATCAGAAAATAATGAAAAACTACAGAAAAATCAGAAATCAACTAATAGATATCATGCAAACTGGCTGAATATGATGTATCCAAGATTGAAACTGGCTAGGGATTTACTGACTGATGATGGTGTGATATTTATAAGTATTGATGATAATGAGCAGGCTAACCTGAAGAGATTGTGTGATGAGATTTTTGGGGAAGAGAATTTTGTGGCTTCAGTCCCTATTATGTCTAATCCAAGAGGTAGACAATCTAGTCAGTTTATAGCACAAACACATGAATATTTAGTTATGTATTCTAAAAATTATAATTTTTTAAAAGTATTTGGTGAAAAATTAACAGAAGAACAAAAAAAAGAATATAAAAATAGTGATGAGTATGGAAATTATAGATTATTAGGATTGAGATTAAGAGGAGGGAGAGCAACGGCTACAGAATCTCCTACTTTACATTTTCCAATATATTATAATGAAAAAATAAATGATTTTTATACAGTAAAAAAATTAGAAACAGATATTGAAATAATTCCAAAATTTGAAAATGGAATTTTAGGAACATGGAGATGGAGTAAAGAAAAAATTGAAAAAGATAAAAAATTTTTAATCGTAAAAAGAGTTAAAGATAGATATGATGTTTTTCAAAAAGACTACTTAACTAATGAAAAAACAAGGAAAGTTAAAAGTTTATGGATTGAAAAAGAAATAAACTACGATAATAGTTCAAAAGAATTATCAAATTTAGAGTTAGATGATATTTTTAATTATGCTAAACCTATATATTTAATGAAAAAAATTATAAGTATGATTATTGAAAAAAATGATACAATCCTAGACTTCTTCTCAGGTTCAGCAACAACAGCACACGCTGTTATGCAGTTAAACAGTGAAGATAATGGAAATAGAAAATATATAATGGTTCAATTACCTGAAATAACTGATGAAAAATCGGAAGCGTTTAAAGCTGGATATAAAAATATTGCAGAAATTGGAAAAGAAAGAATTAGACGTGCTGGAGAAAAGATAAAACAGAAAATAGAAGAATATAATTCAAATCTGAAACTTGGAGAAGAGCCTAAAAAAGTTCCAGATATTGGATTTAAAGCATTTAAAGTGGATGATACAAATATAAAATGGTACGACTTGGAAAATTTTAATGAAGAAAGCCAATATTTTTTTGATGACCCTGATTCATTGGATTTTGTGCTTGGAAGCAATGATATTGATATTGTTTATGAAATAATGTTAAGACAGAATGATGTTCCGTTGTCAGAAAATCTGGAAGTATTGACAGATATTGGGAATAGAATTTATCTGTATGCGAGTACATATTTGATTTGCCTTGAAACAGAAATAACAGAGGAAATGGTGGAAAAATTAGCTTTATTAGAGCCGTTACCAATAAAGTTTGTATTTAGAGATTCAGCATTTAAGGATAATATTTCATTGAAGGATGAGACTTTTAGGAAGTTGAGAAGTCTGATTGAGAGAAATTCGGGGGAGAGTAAGGTTAGTTATAGGGTGGAGTTTATTTAAATTTTATAGATGATAAAATACAGTAATAAGAAAGGTGAAAAATGAGAATAGATTTACATATACATACTCAAAAATGCAAACAAGGTGATGGAAGTAAAAGAAATA
Source organism: uncultured Leptotrichia sp. (assembly GCA_937925095.1). GTDB lineage: Bacteria > Fusobacteriota > Fusobacteriia > Fusobacteriales > Leptotrichiaceae > Leptotrichia_A. The sequence continues at coordinate 28,595 of CALEXX010000003.1, read as the reverse complement.
TTACTCCAGAAAAATTTATAGAAAAAATGAATAAAAATAATGTTAAAATTTGTGCTATTACAAATCACAATAAATTTGATTTTGAAGAATTTAAAAAAATAAGAGAATTAGAGCCAGAATTAACAATATTTCCAGGAATAGAGTTAGATATAAATTTTAAAAATAATGAAAGAAAACACATAATTTTAATTTGTAATCCTGATAGTGCAAAAAAATTTTATAATATTTTTGATAATGATTGTAACAGAAACTATGATGAATTTTTCTTAAATTATAATGAGTTATTAGATAAAATTGAGAGATTTTCAGAAGATGAAATTATAATAATTCCACATTTTGGAGATAAAGATAAAAAAACAGCATTAAAAAAAGAAGATAAAGAAAAATTAGAAAAAGATCTTTCAAAATATATAATTATATTAGAACCTAAACTTCGTACAATGGGAATAATAAATGCACATAATGAAATTGCATTAGTGGGAAGTGATATAAAAGACTGGAATAACTATATTAAAGATAACCTTCCTGAAATAAAATTCAAAATAGATTCTTTTGGAAAATTTTATGAATTAGCTAGTGATACAACTAATTTTATAAAAAATTTTTTAAGTGGTACATTAAAAGAAAAGATTAAATTTAAAAATAATGAAGATTATTCTGAGATTGAAATTTATAATGATATAAATGTAATCTTTGGAGAAAAAGGTTCTGGAAAAACAGTACTGATAAAAGAAATAAATAATGAATTAAGAAATATTGGTAAAAAAGTATTTTTTCATGAAGGAAAAGATTATGAGGAAAAATACAATGGTATAAAGGATGAGTATGAAAAAGAAATAGAAATTGATGAAAATAAAAAAAATTATTTAGAAAATTTATTAAATTCAATTATAACTTATACAGAAGAAAAACCTGAAAATTTTGTAAAAAAATATAAAGACTATTATCAAGATAAAACTAGTAACAAGAAAAGTAAAAATATAAAAAAAATAGAAACAAATTTTTTAGAGAATATAAGTGAAAATTTAGATGAACTAATAAGAAAAGGTAAAACTCAAGTTGAAACTATACTGCAAACAAAAATGATTAATAATGAAATTAGAAAAAGTAATAGTGAAATAAAAGAAGAGTTAAATAATAAGTTAGAATTACTACAACAAGATATCTATTTGCATATTATTGCAAAATATAAAGAAATATTTAATATAACAAATGTGGAAAATATTTTAAATGTATTAAAAAGTTCAGTACAAAAAAAGACTGGAAAAGTCTCAAGACCAACTAATATTGGATTTTCAAAATTAATATCAGAAAGAACTAAAAGAATATGCGATAATTTTGAATTTATTGAAAAATTACAAAGTATGAAAAAAGAGCAAAAGAAAAAGATTGGAAATTTACCAAATAAAGGAGAAGTCTTTTTAGAAACGAAAATTTTAATACTAACAGAGAATACAACATACTATAAAGGCTCAAAGTTTGATAGAAGTAAAATACGAGTAAATAAAGAAAATATAAAAAAAATAAATAATTTTTTATATAAAGACTTAAAAAAAATAAATGGATACTTTGGAAATGAAATAAATCCAAAAGAATTTTTAAATGATATTATAAAAAAAGACAGCATAGTTACAATAAATGAAAAAGAATATACTCCTTCAGAAGGAGAAAAAGCAATATTATCTATTAGTGGGTTATTAGAAAATTATAGCTATGATTGCTATTTATTTGATGAAGTAGAAAGAGGATTAGGAAACAAATATATTTCAGAATACCTTATACCTCAATTAAAAAAAATACGAGAAAAAGGAAAAATCATTGTTTTATCAACACATAATGCAAATATTGCAATAAATACATTGCCAAGTCAAAGTATATACTGTAATTATCCAGATAAAAATAATTATTATATTGGTCAAATGTATTCAAATGAACTAATTGGAATAGAAAATAAAGAAATGAAAATATGGGAAGAACAAGCATTAATACATTTAGAAGGAAGCGAAAAAATGTTTAGTCAAAGGAGAAATATTTATGGAATATAAAGAAATGATTACAACTATTGCAAGAAAAGAGATAGATACTGAAACAGAAGAAGTTAAAATAGTATTTGATGATTTAGAAAAGTTTGAGATTAATTTATCAGAAAAAAGTGTGGAAGATTTAAAGAATTTTTTTAATATTATTTTTGATTATATTGTAGAAAATAGAATATTAATAAAATTTATACTTAAAGATGACAAACAAGATTTATATAACGAAATAGTATTAGATGTCTTAGAACAGATAAATAATGAAATTGAAGCTTCAAAAGAAAATTTTCAAAAAATATTTAATTTAGTAAAATAATGTTAAAAAATTATTAAAAAATGGACGATGGCAATCAAATAAATAGAGACAAACTAAAATCACTTTAAACAATACATAAAATATGCAAAGAAAACAATTAACAAAATCAAAATTACAAAATACACTTAAAAGTAAAGAAGGGGATTAACATGACACAAAAAATAACTAATTCTAATATTGATAAAAATACAGAAAAAAAAGTAGAAGAATTATTTTATTCTGAAAGTAACATGAAATATTTAGAAAAAATTATTACAGATATTGAATCAGGAAAAGCAAAATTAATAGAACATGATTTGATAAAAGAATAAAGAAAAGCCTTTTATTGCTTTAATTTTCAGACTATAAATTAGAAATATAATTGACACTCTAAAATAGATATGGTATCATAAAAATGAAAATAAAGTTAAAAAAGGGGAGAGTGGTAAAAATGTTTAATAACAGAGTTGAAGCTGAAAAAATTTTTGAAAAAATGGATTTTGAAAGTATAAAGGATTTTGATGATATTGGTTTCTATGTATTACCTAGAGAAACAGAGGTTTATTACGATATTCGTAAAGCTAACGAATATATTAAAGAAAATCATATTGAGAACGGTTTGAGTAAAAAAGAATTGGAAATGTTTAAAGTGAAATAAAAATGGGTGGGTTAAATTGAGGTATAAAAAATTAATAGAAATAGATATAGATTTATTAACTCAGTGTCTGATTAGAACAAAAGATAATAAAATTGTAAAAACTGAAGTAAAAGAAATTAATACACAACATTATAATTTCAAAGATTGGGAGTTTAATTGGGTTGAGGAAAGTAAAAAGAGAAATAAAATATTAGGGTTATTTGCTGAAAATGATAAAAGATTACAAGGAATTGTTGAATATTATGAGAATAAGGAAAGACAATTATTAGAAGTTGTGTTAGTTGAAATTGCTCCATTTAATAATCGTCATAATCCTAAAAATTTTTTAAAAAGTAAAGAATATCTAGGAGTTGGAGGGCATTTGTTTGCTGAAATAGCAAGAATAAGTTTCGAAAAAGGCTATGACGGTTATGTTTCATTTTTAGCAAAAACTAATTTGATAGAACATTATAAAAAAACATTAGGAGCAAAGCAATTATCTTATATTGAAATGTATATAGATGATGAATCAGCTATGAAGTTAGTAAAGAAGTATTATGGTAAATATTAAAACAGATAAAGGGGAGAGTGGTAAAAAATGTCTACAAGAAGTTTGTTAATTGAATCATTGGAAATTTCAGAAGCATCAGCAGATTCCTTATTAGAGGCTATGGAAAATAGCGGAATAAAAATAAAAGAAAAACCTAATTATAGAGTAGTCAAAGACTCAGAAGAAATTTTAGAAATAGCAAGAAACTTTGGCTATAATGAATATCAAAAAGAAAAATAAAATTTCTAAAAAATTAATATGAAAAGGAATGGTAACCATGGCTACAGAAAGTATATTACTTGATGCTTTGAGAATTCCAGCAAGATATGCAGATGAAGTACTGGAAGCAATGGAGAGTAAAAAGAAAGTTAAAAAACTTGATGTTGATTTTGAAATTGTAGATGACCCGGAAGAAATAAGAAAAATGTTTGGATATTCTTCAAAGGATGAAGAATAACAGAATTATTTCATTACAGGATATAATAGCAGATATAAAAGATGAAGAGTATATTAAAGAAAAAATATTGAAACAGTTCAAAAGCAGAGATAGAAACAGCATTGAGGATTTTCTACATAATAAAGCTATAAATTTTGAAAAAAGTTCTTTATCTGCCACTCATCTAATCCGTAATGATAAAAGTGGGGAAATATTGGGGTATTTTACATTTGCAAATAAGAGTTTAATTATTGAAAAAGAAAATTTTCTTAGTCTTAGTAAGACACAGCGGAAAAGATTTTCACAGAGTGGAAGAAAATTGAAAGACGGAAGTTATGTTGTAAACAGTTTTTTGCTGGCACAGATAGGAAAAAATTATAATATTTCTGATAAAAATATGATAACAGGTAATGAAATAATATCACTGGCACACGAATTATTATTAATCGTGAAAAAAATTATAAATACCAAATATTTATGGCTAGAATGTGAAGATAACAGTTCACTAATAAGATTTTATTCAAATTATGGATTTAACCTGATAAAAAAATTCAGTTCAGAAAATAACTTAAAAACAATGATACTAAGATTAGATAATTTTTAGAAATAATGATTTTAATAGTCTCTTTTATCAAAAAAGATAATTGAGACTTTTTTATTACAGAACAAAAGGAGAAAATGAAATGTCAAATAAAATAATATTTCAGTTTGATGATAATTTGGAATACCAGAAAAAGGCAGTAAAGTCTGTCGTGGAACTCTTCAGAGGACTTCCAAAAGAGGTAGGTAGTATTTATGCTGAAAAAATAAGAAAAACAAGAATTACTGAAAAAGATCCTGTGAGAAATATAGATATTGTAAAGGGAGAGAAACTTCTTCAAAACCTAAAGAAAGTACAGCTAGGAAACGGCTTATTTACAGATGAAATTTCGTATAGAAATCATGGAAGGGATTTTACTATTGAAATGGAAACGGGGACAGGAAAAACTTATGTATATTTACGTACAATACTGGAGCTGTATAAGGAATATGGTTTCAAGAAATTTATGATTGTAGTTCCTTCCATAGCAATCCGTAAAGGCGTGGAAAAATCTATAAAACAGCTGACGGAACATTTTAAAAGACTGTACAATGTAGATTTGTCAAAATACAGTTTTATTTACGACAGTAATAATCTAGGAAAAGTGAGCAGTAATTTTGTAGAAAGTAATGATTTAAGCATATGTGTTCTGAATATTCAGGCATTTAACAGGGATTCAACAAAAATTCGTAAGGATGATGAATATGGTAGAGTTTTATGGAATGATATAAAATTTATAAGACCTATTGTATTGATTGATGAACCGCAGAAGATAGAAGGTACAGTAAAGAAAAAATCACAATCATTGAAGGCAATAGATGAACTGGAGCCATTATTTACATTGCGTTATTCAGCAACACATAAGAATCTCTACAATCAGGTGTATAAGCTGGATTCCTATGAAGCATACAAAAAAGATTTGGTAAAAAAAATACAGGTAAAAACTATAAATGGAGTGATTTCTAAAGATTATCCATATATCAGATATACTCATTTTACAAAGGATTTAAAAGCAAGAATTGAGATGTTTTCTCAGGTACAGGGGGAAAGTATCAGATTTAAAAGTTTTGATGTGGAAAATGGAGTTTCACTTTATGAACTATCTGGAGGATTACCTCAGTACAAAGATATGTTTATTGCGGAACAGCCAAATAAAGTAAAACCATTAAAAGTTTCTTCCAGTAATGAAGATATTGAGCTGGAACTGGGAGAAAGTAACAAAAAGCTCGAAAATAAGGAAATTATCCGTATTCAGATAAGGCTTGCAATAAAAAATCATTTTGAAAAGCAGTTTGAAATTTTAGATGAAGGAAGAAAAATAAAAGGACTGACATTATTTTTCATAGATGAAGTTAAAAAAGTGCGTGACAATGATGCAGAGGACAGAAGAGGGGAATATCTGAAAATATTTGATGAAGAATATGTGATGGCTATAGAAAAATACAAGGAAAAAATTGAGAAATATAAAAATTATTTTCTAAATTATGAAAATGTAAATTTAGTGAGGGAAGGTTATTTTGCACTGGATAAAAAGAAGAATGAAGTTGAAGTAGATGACTGGAATTCTGATAAAGGTGAAAGTGCTGTAAAGGCAAAATCACAGGAAGATATAGACAGGGGAATAGAGCTAATTCTGGAAAAAAAGGATGAGCTGATTTCATTCAATGAACCTCTTGCCTTTATTTTTTCACATTCTGCCCTCAGGGAAGGATGGGATAATCCAAATGTGTTTACATTGTGTACACTGAAAAATGGAAGTAGCGATATAGCCAAAAAGCAGGAAATAGGTAGAGGTCTTAGACTTCCAGTAGATGTAACAGGAAACAGATGTCTAGACAGAAATGTGAATGAACTTACTGTAATTGCAAATGACAGCTATGAAAATTTTTCAAGAATGTTGCAGGAAGATTTCAATAGAAATCTAAATATAAATGAAGTTACATCAGATATTATTCTACTTACACTTGAGAAATCAGGTATTCCTAAATCCAAGGTTACTTCAGAATTGGTAGATAATTTAAAGCAGGAACTGGTAAATAATAAGATAATGGATAATAATAATATTCTTTTGAAAGATACTGAAAAAATAGCAGAAGCCATTAAAGAAATTAAGTTTTCAGATGAAATATTAGAAGAACATTCTTCACAAATCATGGAAAATTTTGTAAAATATATGGTAGAAAAAGGAACAAACCGTATAGAAATAGTAAATGGAGATAATGAGCCAATTATTAATAAACAGAGAAGTTTTATTTCTGAAAAGGAATTTAAGGATATTTTTGAAGAATTAGGGAAAAATCTTAGCAAGAAAGCCATCTATAAATGTAAAATTGATAGTAAGAAGTATATTTCGAGCAGTATAAGTAAAATAAATAAACATATAAGTGATTTTGATTTGAAGAAAATAGTTGAGCTGACAGATTCTAAAGGAGAATATGATAATACTGGAAAGTTTAAGCTTGAAAAAATGATAAATGAAGATGTTGAATTGTCTGATATTGTCACTGAAAAGAAAAATGACCTTGAAATAGCTAACTACATTATGTATCATACAATGTTACCAAGACTGGCAATACTTAAGATAATAAAAGGGCTTGAAGAAAAAAGTAGAAAAGCCTTAAATATTCAGGATGTGCTGGAGGATGTCACTGAGATATTACTGGAAGAACTAAAAAATATGAAAGCTGAAGAAGTTTTTGAATATGAAGTGATAGACGGATACGAAACAGAAAGAGAAAAAATATTTGAAGTGGATAAAATAAATGAAGAAGACCTGAATAATAAAAGAAGACTGTTTAAAGCTAAAAAAACTAGTACCAGCCTGAACGAGTATTATAAGCTTGATAGTGATGGAGAAAAAGAATTCGCAGAAAAGCTTGAAAATAATAACAATGTGTTACTATTTACAAAACTGAAAAAAGGTGGATTTGTAATAGATACACCTTATGGAAACTATTCACCTGATTGGGCTGTTGTCTATAGAAATTCTTTAGAAAATAAGGGAAATAATGTAGGAATTTATTTTATAGTTGAAACAAAGGCAGGTAAGGAAGAGAAGGATTTATCAGATGTTGAGAAAAGAAAAATAAAATGTGGTAAACTACACTTTGAAGCTGTTTCTAAAAATATAAAATTTGACTGGGTAAACAGTTACGATGATTTTAAAAGGAAGTTTAAAGTAAAATGAATTTTTATTATTTAATAGTAAAGGAGTTGATTTTTATGAAAGGTGTTAAAAAGGAACTATTAGAAAAATATTTGGAACAAAGTGGAGAAGAGCTAAAGTTTATATTTTTTAAAGATTCAAATTTTATATGTAAAATATTAGAATATTTTGAAATAAGATGCCTTATCTGTAAAAATTGTATTTTTATAGGGTTATTTACAGTAAGATACGATGTAAAAAATATATTGCTAAAATATTTATTTACTCAAGGAGAAGATATATGGAAAAAATATGTAGCTGATATATTAAACTTAAAAGAAATACAAATAGAATTTGCCATAGAAGATGGTGATGTAGAGACGGAAGAATTTTATTGTGATTTATGTAAAAAAGATCATATAGAATATGATTTAAAAGTTTATGTAGAAAAAATTTATTTTATAAACAAAAAATTAAGAGTAAACTATATATAATTTTAGGAGGTATATTAAAAATGAAAGAAATAGAAATTGATTGGGAAGAAGTTATGGAAAATGTATTTAGAAATGGTCATACGTCAAAATTTTATGATTATATACACCGTTGTTTTAGTGAAATATTGTTTGAAGCAGATTTAAATTATCCAAGTAGTATATTTGAAATACTTGAAGAGCATAAGAAAGAAAAATTCCTTTCTTATGATAGGGAAAGAGCCATTAAAGATATGGCAGAAATTTATGATGATTTATGTAGAATAAGAAAAAAATTTTCTATAAGTGATATGTTTTGTTTTTTTGATGATTTAGAAATGTTCGAATTAAAATTACAGTTTATAATTTATAATAATTATATAGAAAAATATGATTGTAAACGAAATATGGAAGAGTAAAGGAAAAAGATTAAATTTTAAAGATATTTTTCTATTAAATTATAAATAAATTAAAAAATCTATTGACAAATTGAAAAGTAAATACTATAATATTATTACATCAAAAGCCTTATTCGTTTAAGGATGGGATGTTTCGAAGAGATAAAAGAGCCTTATTCGTTTAAGGACTACAGTAAGCATATCAAAAGATATGCTTAATTTTTTGAGGGGGATTAGATGGTTATTTGTGAAATTTTAGGTGTTTATTTAGTAGATTTTAAAGATAATGAAGGGGGAGAAATGTCTGGAAAACATTATGGTTTAGTATTAAGCAGGACATTTGGTGAAGATGGGACACTTTTAGTTGCTCCTATTACAAGTAAAAAACCAGGAAAAAAATATAAGGGAGGATTTACAATAGAGTGTGAAAAATATCAAAAAACAGAAAATTCTAATGTAAATAAATAAAAAAACATTGCAATTTTTTTAAAATAATTGTAAAATATAACACAGTAAATACAATTGAAAATAATAAAAGTTAGAAATAACAGGATGTTTGGGAGAATCCATCCATAAAAAAAACCTTTAATAAGATAACAGATTTACAAATGTATCGTTGTCAAAAAGGGGATGATACATTTTTTTTGTGAAAAATAATATAAAATGGAGGAGAAGATGTTAGAATTTTTTAAGAATTTTCAATTTGGAACAAATGAAATGCTCTGGCTGGCGTATATGTTATTCAATTATACTGCAGTTTTATTTGCTTACAAATATTGGGGTAAAGTGGGATTACTTATATTTGTTCCTCTGTCAGTAGTACTGGCAAATATACAGGTATTAAAAATGATGAACTTATTTGGAGTTGAAACAACAATGGGAAATATAGCCTTTGGAGGAGTATTCCTTGTTTCGGATATTTTATCTGAAGTCGAAGGGAAAAAATATGCGAGAAAATTAGTTACAATTGGATTTATTACAATGGTATTTACTACAATAGTTATGAACTGGGCATTAGCAATAAAGCCTGCATCTATTGATCAGTTTCAGGAGCATTTGAAACCTATTTTTGGACTTGCTTTAAATGAACTGTCTGTTATAAGAATAACAGCGGCAAGTATGACAGCATTTATAATATCACAGTTGTTTGATGTATGGGCCTATCAGGTTATAAGAAAATGGCGTCCAAGCTATAAGGATATCTGGATTAGAAATAATCTGAGTACAGTTGTTGGACAGATAATTGATAACTCTCTGTTTACAATTCTTGCATTTGCAGGAGTATATAAAATCAATGAATTATTTGTAATCGCCTTTTCTACATACTTCCTGGAATTATTTATTTCAGTAATGGATACACCTTTTGTATATATAGCGGCACTATGGAAAAAACAAGGGAAAGTAAGGGAACTGGAAGATCATATATAAAAATAGGGTTATAAAGAAGTTATTTTGAAAAAAGTAAAAAGCACGGATTTATCAGTTGAGTAGTTCGTGCTTTTTATATTCATATTCAATTTTATAATTTAAATAATAAATCAGTATAAGTAGGCAATGTCCAGATTTCATTGTCAACTATTTTTTCAAGATTATCACAAGGGACTCTAAGATTTTCCAGTCCTTCAACTAAAAATTCTTTTGCCATGTCTGTCTGTTTCTCAAGATTTTCCTCTTTTTTAACTTCTGTAATTCTTGCTTCAAGAAGTTTACTTTCTTTTCTTATATTAGAAATATCAGTCAGAACACTTTTTAAAAGTTCTTTTTGTTCTTCTACACCTTCAGGATAGAATTTTTCAACTTTTTCAATATTTTCAGCCAAAAGGTTTGAATATTTCAGACCAAAAGGAAGTATATATTTATTAGCCATGTCAATTAGCGTTCTAGCTTCTATGCATAAATGTGTAATGTATCTTTCTGCATAGGCATTGTATCTTGATGCAGATTCCTGTATTGTAAGCATTCCAGTTTCTTCAGTAACTTTAAGAATTTCAGGGTCAAGATATTTTCTTAATGCTGTATTTGCAGATGTTTCATTTGTAAGCCCTCTTCTTTTAGCTTCCTCCTGCCATTCTTCGCTGTATCCGTTACCGTTGAAGATAATTCTTCCGTGTTTTTTATATGCATCTGTTATAATTTCAACAATAGTTTTATCTAAATTTTCCTTGTCGCTTTTTTCCAGTCTGTCGGCATATTCGCTTAAAACTTTTCCTACAATTGCATTTATTGCAGTAGCTGTTGTTGACGGAGTAGAACTTGAACCAGGCATCCTAAATTCAAATTTATTTCCTGTAAAGGCAAATGGAGATGTTCTGTTTCTGTCTCCGGCATCAATTCTTAAAGAAGGAATAACATCCACATCAAGATTCAGCTTGGAACTTGCAGCTACGGGAAGATTTTTTCCCAGTGCAATGTTTTCAAGGATTGTTGTCAGTTCATCACCTAAAAAGATTGAAATAATTGCAGGCGGAGCTTCATGTCCTCCAAGACGGTGATCATTTGTTGCAGTTGCAGTTGTAGCCCTTAGTAAAGGATAGTATCTGTCTATGGCTTCAATTACAGCTGATACAAATAAAAGGAATCTCTTATTTGTCTGAGGATCTTTTCCAGGACTGAAAAGATTTCTTCCGTCATCAGTACTAAGTGACCAGTTATTGTGCTTTCCTGAACCGTTTACACCTTCAAAAGGTTTTTCATGAAGCAGTGCAACCATGTTATGTCTAAGTGCTGTTTTTTCAATAGTTTCCATTATAATCTGATTCTGGTCTGAAGCCAGATTGGCTACTGAAAATAGTGGAGCTATCTCAAACTGGTTAGGAGCTACTTCGTTATGTCTTGTTTTTGCTGGTACTCCTAGCTTCCAAAGTTCCACATCAACATCACTCATAAAGTTTATTACTTTTTCTTTTATTTTTCCGTAGTAGTGGTCGCTTAATTCCTGTCCTTTAGGAGCAGGTGCACCAAATAAAGTTCTTCCTGTCAGTAGAAGGTCTTCCCTTTCTTCAAATAAATCTTTATTTACAAGGAAATATTCCTGTTCCACTCCCAAAGTATTAAATACATGATGTGATTCGTTATTTCCTAGAGCCCTTAAAACTCTCAATGCCTGTTTTCCTACATATTTCATTGTTCTAAGCAGTGGAACTTTTTTATCCAAGGCTTCACCTGTAAATGAAATAAAGGCTGTAGGTATGTATAATGTGACTCCATTTTTATTTTCTCTTATGAATGGATATGAACTTGTATCCCAAACTGTGTATCCCCTTGCCTCAAAAGTACTTCTCAAACCACCATTTGGAAAGGAGGAGGCATCAGATTCTCCTTTTATAAGGCTACTTCCTGAAAACTTATAGATGATTTCCTTATCCCCGGTAGGTTCCAGAAATGAATCATGTTTTTCTGCAGTCAGGTCATTCAGAGGCTGAAACCAGTGACAATAATGTGTTGCACCTCTTTTTGTTGCCCAGTCCTTCATTGCATTTGCAATAACTTCAGCAGATTCTTTTGACAATTCAGTCAATCCCAGCTGAGATAGCCTGAATTCTTCGAATACTGATTTTGGAACTCTCTTTTTTAAGTTACTTTCAGTAAAAACATTTTCACCGAACACTTTCATAATATTTTCCATTTTTTAAGCTCCTCATTTCTTTAAATTTATTTTTATATGATATATTAAAGTCATCAATATGTCAATATTATTTTAAAGAAAACCTTATCCTGTAAACTATATATGATATAGGAATATTTAAAATAGTAGAAATAAAATTAAAAAATATAGGATATATTTCTAAACTTTAATAAAATTTTATTGAGTCATCGAGTATATATCCTATATCTGTTATATCAAAGTATTTTTATTTAATTAATACCATCCTCTTAGCTTCATTGCATGAGCAATTTTCTTAATACTTGTCATGTAAGAAGCAGTTCTTATATCGACATTGTATTCTTTTGCCAAATTCCAGATATCATTAAATGAATTTTTCAGAACATTTGTTTCTTTTTCCTGAACTTCTTCAAATCCCCAGTAGTATCCTTGAAGATTCTGTACCCATTCAAAGTATGAAACTACAACTCCACCTGCATTTGCAAGTATGTCAGGAATAATAGTTATACCTTTTTTATTTAAAATTTCATCAGCTTCAGGAGTAGTAGGCCCGTTTGCACCTTCAGATATTACTTTTGCCTTAATTCTATCTGCATTTTCAGAAGTAATCTGGTTTTCAAGTGCACAAGGAGCTAAAACATCTACTTCAAGTTCAAGAAGTTCCTGATTAGTTATTTTCTTACCATAGACACCATCAGCAATAACACCGTTAGGTCCAACTTCCTTAATTATTTTTTCCATATCCAGTCCATTTTCGTTATATACTGCAGTATCAACATTTGAAATTGCTACAACTTTTGCTCCTGCCTTATGAGCGTAGTAAGCAGTATAGTAACCAACATTTCCAAATCCCTGTACAGCATAAGTTGCCCCTTTTATGTCTTTCCCAAGTTTTTCAAGAGCAAGTTTTGCAGCAAGATTTACCCCATATCCTGTAGCTTCAGTTCTTGCAAGTGATCCTCCAAATCCAAGAGGTTTTCCTGTAAATGTACCAGGAGCTGATTTTTTAACAATACCTTCGTAGGCATCTATCATCCATGACATGATTTGTCCGTTAGTATTTACGTCCGGAGCAGGAATATCAACTTTTTCACCAATTAATGGAGCAATAGCTTCTGCGTAAGCTCTGGAAATTCTTTCAAGTTCAGCAGCTGAATATTCTTTAGGATCCAAGGTAATTCCCCCTTTACCTCCACCATAAGGTATTCCGGCAACAGAACATTTAAAAGTCATCCATGTTGACAATGCCTTAACTTCATCCATTGTTACACCTGGATGGAATCTTATTCCTCCTTTGAAAGGTCCTACGGCATTGTTGTGCTGAGAACGGTAACCTGTAAAAGTTTTAACAGTACCATCATCCATTTTAACTGGAAATGAAACTTCCAGCACCCTCATAGGATTTTTTAAAATTTCATATACAGCCGGATCCGCATTTAATTTATCACACGCTGCCTTTACCTGCTTTTGAGCAATCTCAAAAGGATTCAGTGTTTCTTTAGACATAATATTTCTCCTCTCTAATTTTCAATTTTTTCTCAGTCTCACTGAGAACTTCCCACACCTATTTTATACACCAATTTATCATTAAAAATCAACATTTTTTTTAAAAGTATAGAAAGAAAATAAGATTGAATATATATTGTTAATGTTTAACTTGCAAGAGATAAATGTAACAAATAAATAAATTCTCGGTTTAAAAAAGCAAAAAAATTTGCTATAATATAAAAGATAAATTATAGACATAAGGAGAAGAATAATGAAAAGGATAAAGAATTTATTAGTAACATTGATGTTTTTTTTATCACTTGCAGTATACGGTAAAAATATTAATGCAGGAAATTACAGAATAAATGACGGGAAAATAGAATTACTTAATTATGATAGAGGGTTAAGTGACAGTGTAAATGTAAAGAGGGAAAATGGAGCTGAAGTGATTACAGGCTCGGAAGATTTAAGAATAACTGACGGAGGCGGAAGAATACTTGTAACTAAAGTAAGCAAAGGTCTTATAGATGGAAAATATGAAGAATATTATGCAAATGGAAATACATTCATGTCGGGAAGATATGAAGACGGTAAAAAAGAAGGAGAATGGAAAACTTACACTGAAGAAGGATATCTCTGGAAAAAACATACATATAAAAATGGTCAGCTGAATGGTAAATTTGTAAACTATTACACAAAAACCGGTGTGGAAGAAACAGTTGGAAATTATGTGAATGGTAAAAAATCAGGAAACTGGAACAGCTACTACTCTTCAGGAAGAAAAAAACTGTCTGGTGATTATTCAAATGGATATAGACAGGGAACATTTACTGAATGGTATGAAAATGGGCAGAAAAAATCAGTTATAAATTACAGTTATGATATAGTTGACGGGAAAATGACGGTGTATTATGATAATGGATCCGTTTTTTACGAAGGAAACATGAATGATAAAGACGGAAGTGTAAAGGGATACGACCAGAATGGAACTTTAAGATTTGAAGGGAAACTGGAAAAAGGAAAAAAAGTAGGAAACTGGAAATATTATGATGAAATGGGAAATTTAATAAGATAAAGTCAGGTAATTAATTAAACTTTTCTTAAAATAACTGGAATTTCTGGAAAGGAGGCAAAAATGTCCTATTCGGTAGACTTGAAAAGGGAAATTTTCGGGAAATCAGTTACAGACAGGGAGGAGATTCTTGCCGAACTTTTTGGAATTTTTATTGCCAGGGATGTAATAACTGAACAGGGAATACACTTCAGTACAGAAAATATATCACTGGCAAAAAGAGTTTATTCGGGACTGAAATCTGTGACAGAACTTGATATCCAGCTGAAATATGTGATGAGTAAAAGGCTTGGTGTACATAAGGTTTATGAAATACATCTAATGGCAACAGAAGAAAAGGAATACAGGGAGCTCATAAAAAAACTGTTTTCATATAAGAGTTTTTTCACAGAAAAATCAGAGAAGGAGCTAACTGGAATAATAAGAGGATTTTTTCTCTGCTGTGGATATGTAAAATCACCTGAAAAAGGCTATGCATTAGATTTCTTTATAGACACTGAAGATGCGGCGACATATCTCTATTACCTTTTTAAGAATATGGGAAAGAGAGTCTTTCAGACTGAGAAAAAAAATAAAAGTCTTGTATATCTTAGAAATTCTGAGGATATACTGGATATTATATTTCTGATTGGCGGATTAACTTCCTTTTTTGAATTTGAAGAAGTAACTATAAATAAGGAAATAAGAAATAAAATTAATAGAAATATGAACTGGGAAATTGCAAATGAGACAAAGAAACTCTCTGCTGCAGAAAAACAGATAAAAATAATAAATAAAATAGATGAAGAAATTGGTCTGGAAGAGCTGTCGGATGTATTAAGAGAAACAGCAGTCAAACGCCTTGAAAATGAAGAAATGTCATTGCAGGAACTTGCAGATTTAATGTCCATTTCAAAGTCGGGAATAAAAAATAGATTCAGGAGACTTGAAGAAATTTATAAAAATTTAACTGAAAACAGAGGTGAGAATTAGATGCAGATATTGTTGAAAATACTATCACTTATTTATGGCTCGGTAATTTTTATACGAAATAAGCTGTATGACCTGAATATATTAAAATCAAAAAAAGCTGAAGGTGTGGAAGTAATATGTATAGGTAACATTGTCGCAGGTGGTACTGGAAAAACTCCTGCTGTTCAGTATTTTGTAAAAAAATATCTGAATGAAGGTAAAAAGGTAGGAATTTTGAGTAGAGGATACAAAGGTAAAAGGAAAGAGGATTTACTCTTAGTCAGAAACGATAAGGAAATACTGGCAACTTCCGTAGAGTCTGGAGATGAAGCATACCTTCATGCCTTGAACCTTAAAGTACCTGTTGTAGTATCAAAGGACAGATACAAAGGAGCAATATATTTACGTGATGTCTGTAAAGTTGATATTATAATTATGGATGATGGATTTCAGCATAGAAAACTGACAAAAGATAAGAATATTATACTTATAGATGCGACAAATCCTTTTGGTGGAAATGATTATCTTCCAAAGGGGAGATTACGGGAATCACTAGAATCATTAAAAAGGGCAGATGAACTGATAATAACTAAAAGCAATTATGTAAATAATGAAACACTTGAAAAAATAAAGCAGAGATTATCAAAATATGAAAAAAAAATATCTATTGCAACTTTTTCTGAAGAAAATTTCTACAATATGAATGGGGAAGAAAAGGAGCTTAGTATAATAAAAAATAAGAAAATACTCATTTTTTCCTCAATTGCAAATCCTAAAATATTTTATGAAACTGTAAAAAGGCTGGAACCTTCTGAAATAGAAGAAATTAAATTTGAAGATCATCATCTTTATAAATCGGAAGAAATAAAAAATATTTCAGAAAAGGGAAAAGATTACGATTATATTGTAACTACAGAAAAAGATATAGTAAAAATTAATGAAAAGATAGATAAACTGCTTGTTTTGAAAATGGGATTCAAAATAGTGTAATTAATATTTTAAATTATAAATAGAATATTTAAAAAATAGAAAAGGAGGCATCATTTATTTGGAAGAGGGAATAAAAAATAAAATAGAAAAAATGGAAATATTTAAAGAAACAGCTGATTTTTTTCAATTTATTTTAAAATATAAAAATTGTTTTTCGAAAAAGAAGTATTTTACAGTTGATAAAAATTTTAAAATAATAAGAAAAGAGCCTTCTTTTATATTGGAACTGGCAAATATTTATTATAGTGGAACTGGAAATAAGGACGAAGAAATTGAAAGAATTCTGGAAAAGGAATTTTCAGAAACCTATAAGGAAAAAGAAAAACGTATAGACAGAATGTCAAAAATAGAATTTTCAAAATTAAAGGACAGTTACAGAAGGGCTTTGATTAATGCAAGTGCAGAACATTCGGTAAAACTTGGGAATGAACTTATGTACAGGGATAAAAAGGTATTTTTTGAAATAATGTATAATTTTGCTTTTGTGTCGTGTGACTGTAATAAACTTATAAAAGCTTATTTTACTGAAAAAATACTTGATGAAACTGATGAAAATGAAAATGGAAGTTTTTCAGCAAACAGAATATTTAGAGATGAAATCATAAAAAATATAATTAATTATTTTATTAAATCAGACAGGGAATTTTTAGATTATGAAAATGAATCGGATATAAAATATTTTATGGAAAACAAGGCTGATTTGCTTTATAAAAAAATATATACTGAAAAATATGATGAAATCGTAAAAAAATATGATATAAAAAATATAAGAAAAATAAATTTTAAAATTAATGAAGAGAAAGAATATGCAGAGCTGTCAGAAAGTAAGAAAAAACTTTATGATTATTTTACAAAAACAACTAAATAGAAAAGAAAGAGGAGAACATTATGCTTGAAACAAGATATATAAGAGAAAATGCCGATAAGGTAAGGGAATATTTGAAAAATAGAAAAAGTGACTTTAATCTGGATGCTTTTTTAAAGCTGGATGAAGATAGAAGGGAAGTTCTTCAGGAAGTGGAAATGCTGAAGAAGGAAAGAAATGAATCAAGTTCCCTTATAGGAAAATATAAAAAAGAAGGAAAAGACGCAACAGAATTATTGGAAAAAATGCAGGGAGTTAGTGCAAAAATAAAGGAACTGGATCAGAAGCTTGCAGAAATTGATGAAAAACAGCTTGCATTAGCTTACACTATACCTAACAGACTTCATGAAAGTACTCCTATAGGAGAAGATGAGGA
This sequence comes from uncultured Leptotrichia sp., assembly GCA_937925095.1. GTDB lineage: Bacteria > Fusobacteriota > Fusobacteriia > Fusobacteriales > Leptotrichiaceae > Leptotrichia_A. Next base: position 10,705 of record CALEXX010000003.1, on the reverse strand, counting down.
TGACAACGTTGAAGTGAGAAAATGGGGAGAACCTACAAAATTTGATTTTGTACCTAAACCTCATGACGAACTTGGAACAGCTCTTGGTATTCTTGATTTTGAAAGAGGTTCAAAATTAAGTGGATCAAGATTTACAGTATATAAAAAAGCAGGAGCAAGACTTGAAAGAGCTCTTATTAACTTTATGCTGGATACACACACATCAGAACATGGATATGAAGAAATAATGACACCTCAACTTGCCAAGAGGGAAATAATGATGGGAACAGGACAGTTACCTAAATTTGCTGATGATATGTATAAAATAGAAGGAGAAGACCTGTTCTTGATACCGACTGCAGAAGTAACGCTGACAAACCTTCATAATGGAGAAATTCTGGATGAAGAAGAAATTCCTAGATATTACTGCGGATTTACTGCATGTTTCAGACAGGAAGCAGGTTCAGGGGGAAGAGACCTTAAAGGACTTGTAAGACAGCACCAGTTTAACAAAGTTGAAATGGTAAAAATTGCTCATCCTGATAATTCTTATGAAGAACTTGAAAAAATGGTTAATAATGCTGAAGCAATATTACAGAAATTAAAACTTCCTTACAGGGTAATTTCACTTTGCAGTGGAGATATAGGATTCAGTGCGGCAAAAACATACGATCTTGAAGTATGGGTTCCTAGTCAGGATAAATACAGGGAAATTTCTTCTTGCTCAAACACTGAGGATTTCCAGGCAAGACGTGCAATGATAAAATATAGGGTAAAGGAAACAGGAAAAAGCAGATTTGTGCATACGCTAAATGGTTCTGGATTGGCAGTAGGAAGAACTTTACTTGCTATAATGGAAAATTATCAGCAGGAAGATGGAAGTATCAGAGTACCTGATGTACTGGTACCTTATATGGGTGGAATGACAGTTATAAAATAGAAAAATTATAAACTGGAAGAAATATAAAATCCTTAATTTTGAAGAGGAGTTATGATGAAGAAATTTTTAAAAATTTTAGTTTTTCTTATAATTCTTGGAGCTGTAGGAGTTTATCTTGAACATTCAGGATATGTATATCATAATGATATTATTGCCAAGATATCACATTATAATGTTGAAGGACTGGATGTTTCACATCATCAGATAAGAATAAACTGGAAAAGGGTAGATAAGAAATATAAATTTATTATTATGAAGGCTACTGAAGGAAAAGATTTCTTAGACAGTGATTTTCTTTATAATTGGAATAATGCGAGATTAAATGGATTTACAGTAGGAGCCTATCATTTTTTTTCAATGTTAAGCAGCGGAGATGCACAGGCAGATTACTATATAAGCATGGTACCTGATTCGGATAAGGCTCTTCCGCCGGTAATCGATCTGGAAATACCGACTAAGTATCCTAAAAATGTAGTCATAAAAGAATTGAAGGATATGATAGAAAAATTGGAGAGACATTATAAAAAAAGAGTAATAATATATGTAACTTATCATACATATAATGCTTATATAAAGGGAGAATTCCCGGATAACAGATTATGGATAAGAGACATAAAATATATTCCTAAACTTGCTGAAGATGACAGATGGGTTATATGGCAGGTTTCAAACAGAGGAAAAGTGACTGGAATACCAGGTTTTACTGATAAAAATGTTTTGAGAAATGGCACAGTTGAAGAACTTATTGAAAATAGCAGAATAAAGATTGAAATGCAGGAAAAAAAATAGGGAAATAAAAATCTTATAATGTTTTAAACAAAAAAATTAAATAATATTGCAATTTTGAGTAAAATTTGCTAATATGTATTAAGGAAATGAAATAGTTTAGCAAAATTTATTATTAATATTAGGAGGCTAAAATGAAATATCATTTTAAAGATTTAGGATTAAGCAACACAAAAGAAATGTTTGCAAAAGCGAACAAGGAAGGATACTCAGTACCGGCTTTTAACTTTAACAACATGGAACAATTACAGGCTATTATAGAAGCATGTGTTGAAATGGGGTCACCGGTAATACTTCAAGTATCTACAGGGGCAAGAGATTACATTGGAAAAGAAATGTTACCTTGGTTAGCTAAAGCTGCAACTGCATATGTTGAAGCTTCAGGATCAGATATACCGGTAGCATTACACTTAGATCATGGTCCAAACTTTGCAACAGCTAAAGATTGCATAGAATATGGATTCTCTTCAGTAATGTATGATGGATCTCACCATCCATATGATGAAAACGTTGCAGAAGCAAAAGAAGTTGCAGAATTCGCACATCAGCACGACGTAACAGTTGAAGCTGAATTAGGAGTTTTAGCTGGAATCGAAGATGACGTTGTAGCAGCTGAACACGTTTACACTCAACCTGATGAAGTTGAAGATTTCGTATCTAAAACAGGAGTAGATTCATTAGCAATCGCTATAGGAACTTCTCATGGAGCACATAAATTCAAACCAGGAGACGATCCTAAATTAAGATTGGATATTCTTGCTGAGATTGAAAAAAGAATACCTGGATTCCCTATAGTATTACACGGATCTTCAGGAGTACCTCAACAATTCGTAAAAATGATAACTCAATATGGTGGACAAATTGCAGATGCAATCGGTATACCTGATGAAGAATTAAGAAAAGCTTCTAAATCAGCAGTTGCTAAAATAAACGTTGATACTGACGGAAGATTAGCTTTCACAGCTGGAATAAGAGAAGTATTTGCAAATAAACCAGGAGAATTTGATCCTAGAAAATATTTAGGGCCTGCAAAAAATTACATGAAAAATTACTACAAAGAAAAAATCAAAGATGTATTTGGATCTGAAGGTGCTTACAAAAAAGGTGCTGAAAGAAAATAATCAATTTGATTGACCTTTAAAATAAAAATTAAGTTCTAAGTCGGTTGTTATGACCGACTTAGAACGATGAATAACTAAAGTAAATTGTTACATGACAGATGAAAATTTTTTTTTTCATCTTTTTTATTTAAAATGATATCATAGCAGTAAAATCCTTATATTAAAAGATATTACAGATAAAAAACAATTCGTGATAAATAATAAATTTAAAATATATTCAGGAGGAAAAATGAGAACGAAAATTGACGGGACAAAATATATTTTTGTCACAGGAGGTGTAGTTTCTTCGTTAGGAAAAGGAATAGTAGCTTCTTCATTAGGAAGACTTTTAAAAGAAAGAGGATACAAGGTAACTATACAGAAATTTGATCCTTATATAAACGTTGATCCTGGAACAATGAGCCCTTACCAGCATGGAGAAGTATTTGTAACTGAAGATGGTGCTGAAACTGATTTGGATTTAGGACATTATGAAAGATTTATAAATGAAGATCTTACTAGATATAATAACCTTACTACCGGGAAAATTATGTCAAAAATAATTTCTAAAGAAAGAAAAGGTGAATTTTTAGGTGGGACAGTTCAGACAGTACCTCATGTAACAGATGAAATTAAGTATAATATTATGAAAGCTGCGGAAGAAAGCCAGTCTGACATAGTTATTACAGAAATAGGAGGAACTATAGGGGATATAGAAAGTGATCCTTTTATAGAAGCAATAAGACAGCTGAAAAGGGAAGTGGGAAGGGAAAATATAGCCTATATTCACGTAACTTTATTACCTTATCTGAAAGCTGCAGGAGAATTAAAGACAAAACCTACACAGCACAGTGTTAAAATGCTTCAGGGACTTGGAATTTCTCCAGATGTGATTATAGTAAGAAGTGAACATCCTGTAGATCAGAATATTAAAAAGAAAATATCAATATTCTGTGATATAGATGAAGAAGCTGTAATAGAATCCCTTGATGCAGAAACTCTGTATGAAATACCTTTAACTATGGAAAGACTTGGACTTGCAGATGTAATCTGTAAACATTTTAAAATAGAAAATAAAAAACCTGCACTTATTGAATGGAATAAGATGGTGGAAAAATTTAAACATCCTAAGAAACTTGTAAAAGTAGCAGTAGTAGGAAAATATGTAGAATTGAAGGATGCATATATAAGTATAACTGAATCAATTGAACATGCCGGATTTAATCTTGATACAAAGGTTGAAATTGATTATCTGAAAGCTGGAGAGTTTGAAATAGAAAAACTTGCAAATTATGATGGAATACTTGTTCCAGGTGGATTTGGAGACAGAGGAATAGAAGGGAAAATAGCTGCAATAGAGTTTGCAAGAAAAAATAAAATACCATTCTTTGGAATATGTCTTGGAATGCAGATGGCATGTGTAGAATTTGCGAGAAATGTCCTTGGATATGAAGGGGCAACTTCAACTGAATTTGATAGCGATACAAAATATCCAATAATCAGTCTTATGGAGGAACAGGAAGGGCTTGAATATTTAGGTGGAACAATGAGACTTGGATCTTATCCATGTATTTTAAAAGATGACAGCCATGCGGCAAGAGTTTATGGTAAAACATCTATAAATGAAAGACATAGACATAGATATGAGTTTAACAATAAATATAAGGAAGAATTTGAAAAAGCCGGAATGGATATAGTAGGACTTTCACCTGACGGAAATTATGTGGAAGTTGTTGAAATAAAAGATCATCCTTACTTCATAGCTTGCCAATATCATCCTGAATTTAAAAGCAGACCAATAAAACCGCATCCATTATTTACAGGATGGGTAAAAGCGGCATTGAAAAAAAGAAAAGAAAAATAGAAGTTAAATTGTAAACAATAAGTATAAAAAGAAACTGTCCCGGGAAAAGTGAAAAACTATTTTTATGAGTTATTCGTATTTTCTCCAGAGACAGTTTTTTATATTGATATTATTAAAAAGAAGATAGTTAAAACAAATGTTTTAAACTATCTCCTTCCATCTGAAAATATTCAACAGTATAAATTAGTCTCTAATAGTTGCTAATAATTCTCCTAAAACTTCAACTGCTTGTTCAGCGTCAGCCCCTTCTGCGTGAACAGTTATTTCAGAACCATTTTTGATTCCAATTGATAATAATTTTAGCAATGACTTACCGTTTACTTTTTTTCCTTCATTTTCAACGAAAACATCACTTTCGAATTCTTTCGCCTTAGCTACAAACACACCACCTGGTCTTGTATGTAATCCTGTAGGGTTTGTCATAACAACTGTTTTACTTGCCATTTATATATCCTCCTAAAAATATTTATGTTACTTAATTTTACAATAGTTTTGGGTATTTGTCAATAAAATATTAAATAGTATTCCTTAAAAATCATAACATTTGTTATTTAAAATTTATATTTTAAACTGTAATTGTTAAAGCCTTGAAATTAGTGTATGTTACATTTCCAGGTTTTGAATTTTTTATTTTTTTAACGAATTTTTTTTCGCAGTAGTCTACAGTTACTTTGTCTCCTTTGCTGGCTTTTGAAAATTCTCCTGCAAGTTTAGCCGCATAGAGAAGAGTATCATCATCAACTTCCTTCTGTTCCCTTATGATAAGGACATGACTTCCCGGAATATCCTTCACGTGTAGCCATATATCTCTTGAAGTACCTCTGTTAAAGGTTATTTCCTCATTTTCCTTATTATTTCTTCCAACAAATATTTTAAAGCCGTTATATCCAAAAGAAAGTAGCTCCCTCTTTTTTGCTTTATTAAGTTTAATTTTCTTTTTACCACTGAATTTCAGCTCATTTTCTATTTCTTCAATACCGACAAAGTCAGTTTCCTTTTCAATAAAAAGTTTTACCTCTTCAAAATATTTTATTTCATTTTTTATATCCAGAAGTCTTGCATTAAGAGCAGTTTCAGTTCTTTTTCCTTTATTATATCTGTTATAGTAAAAATTTAGATTGTCATTTGGAGATAGTAGCGGATCAAGGGAAATAGTAATATCACAGTTATTGTAAAAATCAAAAACTGTTATTTTATCCATACCATGCTTAAGTAAATGCATGTTTGCAGCTAATATATCTCCTGTATTTTTATAATTTTCATAATTTCCGTTCTTTTTTAGATCAATATCTATATTTTTAAGTATTTTTTCAAATTTTTTTATTTGAGTATCCACATATTTTACAAGTTCCTTTTTCTTTTCATTAATTACGTTAGATGTAATTGTTGTTCTGAAATATTCGTTTAATCCTTCATTTAATGTTGAAAATTCCTTTGTTTCAGTAACTTTATCCTCGTATTCGGAAAAATAGTTATAAGTAAGTATTTTTTGTGATTTTCCTCTAATTTCAGCTTCATGAAGAAGTGAAACATAGGTTGTGATATATTTTTTATAAATTTCATAATTGTTATAACATTGTGTGGCAAAAACTTTTCCTATTCCTTCGACTTTCTGGATAAAATCCTGTGGAGATTCAAATGGGAAATTATCTTCGTCCAAATATACAGGTGAGATTTTTTTCTCCTCAAATGGAAGAGTATATCTTGCCCCAGTCATTATAATTCTATTTCCTTCATCTATGGAAGAAAAATAGAGGGCTGAAATAATTTTTTCATCATCTGAGGATGTCAGAAATATATTACTTGCCTTTCCCATTAGCTCCATAGTAAGAGTAAACTTTTCAACATCTCCAAACTGATTAAGCTTTTCAAAATCAAAATATACAATCCTGTCAAAACCTTCCTGTCTAATATTTATAAGAATAGAATTAAGAAGATGCTTTTTCAGGGAAAGAAGAAATTTTGACTGAAAATCTGTATTCAAATCCTTTTCTTCCTTTAAATAAAAAATTGTGGAGTTATCCTTAACCTGAAAAAGAAGATTATTCTTACCAAAGAAAAAAGAAAGTGAGGAACGGTCATACTGATAAATTTTAGTTAGTCTGTAATTTACTATTTTTTCCTTTATCTCCTTAATTAAAAAAGATAATCCTATTCCGTCAATATATATCATATCTTATAATTCCTTTCAAATAATAAATAAAAATGGATAAAATCTTACATAGATTATATAAAATATTATCCATTTAAAGCATGTATTTAACTATACATAATTTCTTGTAACCATTATATCAGAAGCATCATCAATACTGATAACTTTTTCATCTCCGTCAACAAGCAGCATAATAATGTGTTTGTTAATATCAAGTATTTTGATAAGGGATTTTATAACAATTCCTTTTTCATTCAAATATTTTCTTATTGCGGGGCTCCCTTTAAAAGATGACACCTGAACAATATCTCCCTTTTCAAAGCTCAGTATGGATTCTGGCTGAATATCTTTTTTTACTTTATTAAGGTTATTTACAATTATCTTGAAAACTTCAACAAAAGTATTGAGTTTTTCTTTAGGAATTTCTGAAGTGACTTTTTCAAGAATGTTTGAATGAAAGTTTCCATGATATTTGTAAGCCAGAAGTCCTTTTTTAGATAACTGTACAAAAACCTTTCTTCTGTCACTTTCAGAACGGTTACGTTCTATAAAATATTTATCTGTCAGTTTATTTACTGCAACAGATGCTGTTCCCATTGTAATTCCCAGCTTATCAGCGAGCTCATTCATTGTAAGAGATTCTTCCCCGATTGCTTCAATTACGTGTAATTCAGTAGTAGTAAGACATTTTATAACCTGATTCAAGTTAATTTCCTCAATTTTATAATATGTCTTATAAAATTCATCTAGCAATGCTTCGATTTCTAAATACATTATGTACCTTCCTTTTCCTTCATTTTTAATATCGATTATTTTAAAGATTCTATTTTTTCCTTATAGTTTCCGCTAAACACATAAGAACCGGCAACAAGGATATTTGCCCCTGCTTCCTTTACTTTTTTTGCAGTTTCGGCATTTATTCCGCCGTCTACTTGAATATCTATCTCCTTATTAATATTACGTAATTCTTTAATTTTTTCTGTCATATCTTCTATAAATTTTTGTCCTCCAAATCCAGGATTAACTGTCATAATAAGTACCATATCAATATTTTTCAGATCGTACTTTATCATTTCCAGAGGAGTAGACGGATTTAGGGCAATTCCTACTTTTTTTCCATAGGATTTAATTAACTGCACTGTTCTATTAAGATGTTTTGTAGCTTCAGCGTGAACAGTGATAATGTCAGCACCTGCATCAACCATATCTTTTATGTACATATCAGGATTTTCAACCATAAGATGCACATCAAAAACAAGATTGCTATGTTTTCTTATTGCTGAAATAACAGGAGCTCCAAAACTTATGTTAGGAACATAGTTACCATCCATAACATCAAGATGCAAATATTCAGCACCATGTTTTTCCACTTCTGATATTTCTTCCCTTAAATTACTGAAGTCTGCAGCAAGCAATGAAGGAGCTATAATAATTTTCTTTTCCATAAAAACCACCTTTACTAAATAAATTTTATTTAATCTTCAATATCTAATTTTTAAAAATATTTTCCAGAGAGTTTAAGTAAAACTCATATCTCATTTTAGGAATATCGCCATTTTCAACAGCAGCCTTTATGCCACAGTGAGGTTCATTATTGTGTAGGCAGTCCCTGAATTTACAATTCTGGATATGATTAAGAAACTCAGGAAAGAGTGTTTCCAGTTCTTTTTTGTTATCCAGTTTTGGAAAATCAAGTGATGTAAATCCTGGAGTATCTATAATATACGTAGATGCATTTATTTTGAAAAAACGGCTTTCTGTCGTAGTGTGACGTCCTCTTGAAGTCTTTTCGCTGACTTCATTTGTAGTAAGAATTTCTTCTCCAATGAGGGAGTTAATCAGTGTTGATTTACCTACTCCACTTGGACCCGAAACCGTAACAGATTTTCCTTCTATGTATTCCTTTAATTCTGTCAGACCAATATTTTTTTCAGTAGAAATAGGAAAAACTGGAAATTCTTCCCCAAAATTTCCCTTTATTTTGTTTAAAAATTCATCTAAAGTATTTTTTTCAACTAAATCAATTTTTGAAATAATTAATATAGCCGGAATATTTTGCCAAGAAGCATTTAATAACATTTTCTGAAATACATTAAAATTAAATTCTGGAGAAACTATGGAAAATAGAATACCTATAAAATCAATGTTGGCAAGTAATGGACGATATAGGAAATTTTTTCTTTCATCAATTCCTGTAATGACTTTTTCCTTTTCATCAAATTCAACAATATCACCTATGATACAGTTCATTTTGTTATTTTTTACTTTTAGAGTTCCCTTAAGCTTGCATTCATAAGTATTTTCTTCCTTCAAATAATCGTATCTCTCATCTGAAACATAGTAAAATCCTTTAATTTTTCTTATAACTTTTCCTTTAATATAAATTCCTCCCAATTATATTTTACTAACCACCCACATTTTAATCATTGCCAGGACGATCAACTTCACGTTTTTTAGGTTTTGTAAATATTTTATTGTCATTTGAATCATCCGAATTATTATTGCTGTTGTTCTGATTATTTTGATTATTCTGGTTAGAATTCTTTTTCTGGTTGTCTTTATCTTCATTGTTACGTTTATCAATTTTTTCCAGAGTATTGTTAATTATATTGTCAATCTGTTTATCATCAATCTGGTTGTTAGTCTGATTTATGATTTCCTCTACTGAAGGTTTGTCAGATTTTACTGGAGTTCCCATATTTATAACAACAGAAATTTTTTGGCCTTTTGTAACTTTCTGTCCTGGTGCAGGCGATGTTGAAATAATAGTATTTACAGGAAGAGTAGGATCGCTTGACTTAGAAGTTCCTCCCAATTCCAATCCAATTTGAGCCAGTAATACTTTCGCATCATTTAGATCCAGTCCTATTAAGTTAGGCATAACAGAAGGATCAACAACTTTCTGTGATGAAACCAGTATTGATATCTTCTGATTTATTTCAAGAGTAGTTCCAGGTTTAGGATAAACCCCTAATATAGTGTTGTACTTCTGATTGGAAGGCTGATAATCTATCCTTTCAATCTGTATGTTCTGCCCCTGCAGCAATGAACGTGCCTCAAGAAGTTCCAATCCAATGATATTAGGTACTTCCTGCCCTTTGCCGTTATTTACCCAAATTTGTATGGCACGGTTGACCTTTACAGTTTTTCCAGGTAAAGGAAACTGTATGTAAACTGTATCAAGTGGAACTTTTTCAGTTTTTGAATTAATTACTTTAACATTAAGTCCTGCATCCTTCAAATATTTTACAGCATCCTTTTCGTTAAGATTTACAACGTTAGGAATAACAGTAAGCCTTTCATTGAAAAAATGCCTTATAAAAACATTTTTTCCTACTGTTGAAAGTATAAATAAACAAACTAACACAAGAAAAGTTTTTATAGTTTTTATAATATTAAATTTAAATTTTTTAGCCATTTCAGCACCTCAAATATTTTTTTATGTTACTGTAAATATAATAACATAAATAGCATGAAAAGGCAATATTATCATATGGAAAAGAGAAGGTAAAAATTAGGAAGTAGTAGTAAAATATTATAATCAAATTTATCAGCTAGTTCATCAGTTATATTTTATTTTTAATTTAAATGTGCTAAAATAGAAAAAAATAAGGAGAAATTATAAAAATGAGTTTAATTAAAGAAAGGAAAGTTGAGAATATTGAGCTTTTTTATTTATAAGTAAAGTAAATTTATTTTTAATAACAAGACAAATCAGAACAATTTTTTATATTTACCAAAAGAAGTTACAACATTTTTAAGATTGATTATAAGTACCCAACATTCATTTAAAAATCTAATAATACCAATAAATTATGCTACAAATGAAATAAAAAAGGGAATGGTTACACTACAAGTAAATGACAAAAGAAGTCAAGGTGTTG
>CALEXX010000002.1 GCA_937925095.1 uncultured Leptotrichia sp. | reverse complement strand
AAGTGAAAAAATAGAAGCAAGACGAGAAATAAATCAATTTAAAGTAGCAATTCCTAAATATGAATTTGATAATATTTCTCTTGAAAAAGTAAAAAAAATAGAAATAAATGATTATGAAACATTAATTATTTTAGATTGTGATTATTCATATGACAAAGGTGTGGAAGTATTAAAGGAAGAAAGAAATAAAGATTTTGAAGATTCATTTTTTTAATCTGATAATACTCAGATAGGGAGTTTGTTATGAGAATAAGTGGCTTAATGATGAACTATTATTTTGTATGCAAAAGGAAATTATGGTGTTTCTCAAGGAATTTAAATTTTGAAGAAACTAATGAAAATGTAAAAATGGGAAAATTGATTGACGAAAGCAGGTATTCTTTTGAAACAAAGCAAATAGCCATAGAAGAAACTGTAAATATTGATTTTATAAGGAATTGGAAAGTTGTCCACGAAATAAAAAAAAGTAAAGCGATAGAAGAAGCTGCAATATGGCAGGTAAAATACTATATTTATTTTCTAAAGAAGAGGGGAATAGAAATAGAGAAGGGAATAATTGATTATCCTGAAGTAAGAGAAAGAAAAGAGGTTATTTTATCTGAAGAAGATGAAGTTTATTTAGAAAAAATTTTAAAGGAAATAGAAGAAATATGTAAAAATGAAAATTCTCCTGAAGTTATAAATGATAGGCAATGTAAAAAATGTGCTTATTATGAATATTGCTATATTTAATTTTAAAATAATTACTCATCTGTTCTATTTTTGTAATAGATGAGTAGTTTAAGTCTTATATTCTTTAGGAAAAACAGGAGATGATTAAAATGTCTGAAAGTTATTTTATATTTTCAAATGGAGAATTAAAGAGGAAAGATAATGTTGTAAGAATAACAGCATTGGATGGAAGATTCAAGGATATAAAGGTAGAAATGACAAGGGACATATATTTATTTGGTGAAGTTTCCCTTAATACAAAATGTTTAAATTATCTTGCAACTTTGAAAATACCTGTACATGTGTTTAATTACTATGGTTTCTATACAGGAACTTTTTATCCTAAGGAAACCAATGTTTCAGGGAAATTATTTGTTAAACAGGTTGAAAATTATACAAATAACAGTAAAAGAACAGAAATTGCACAGCTGATAATTGATGCTGCAAGTTCAAATATATTAAGAAATTTAAGATATTATCAGGAAAGAGGAAAAGAACTTGAAGAAATTATAGAACAGATAAAAGCTTTGAAAAAAGGAATTTTTAGAACACAAAACGTTGAAGAACTTATGGGAGTTGAAGGGAGTATAAGAAAAATTTATTATGACAGCTGGAATGTTATTATAAATCAGGAAATTGATTTTGAAAAAAGAGTAAAAAGACCGCCTGATAATATGATAAATACTATGATTTCTTTTTTGAACACATTAGTTTATACTGCCTGTCTGTCTGAAATATACGTTAGTCAGCTGAACCCTACGATAAGTTATTTACATAGTGTAGGAGATAGAAGGTTTTCTTTATCACTTGATCTTGCTGAAATATTTAAGCCTTTGCTTGCTGATAGAGTAATTTTTTCTTTGCTGAATAAAAAGATGATAACAGAAAAAGATTTTGCAAAAGATTCAAATTATTTTTACATGAAAGAGAAAGCACAAAAATTAATTTTAAAGACTTTTAACGAAAGACTTGAAACTACTATAAAACATAGAGATTTGGGAAGAAGTGTATCATATAGACATCTTATGAGATTGGAAGCATATAAGATAGTGAAACATTTAATGGAAGATAAAAAATATGAAGGATTTAAAATATGGTGGTAATATGTATGTTATATTAGTGTATGATATTTCAACAGATGATAATGGAGCAAGAATTTCGCGTAATGTTTTTAAAATTTGTAAAAAATATTTAACACATATTCAGAAATCAGTTTTTGAAGGTGAAATAACACCAGTATTGCTGAGAAAGCTTTATTTAGAGTTAAAAATATATATTAGGGAAGATAAGGATTCAGTTTTATTATTTAAAACAAGACAGGAAAAATGGCTTGAAAAAGAATTCTGGGGAATGGAAGATGACAAGACTTCTAATTTTTTTTAATGAAAAATTTTTAATCTGTCGACCTTTAATAATGGAAAAACTATATGGTATTGACAGAAATTTTGAAAATATTGTTAATATAGGGTTTAAGTGTATAATTAGGAAAATAATATTTAGAGAATATCATTATTTTTTATAAAAAATTAGAGTTCGACAAAAAAATAGAAACATGATATTATAAATATTGAGTAAAATGAATAACTGTATTAATAGTAGCAAAGTGTAATGTAAATAGACATGTGTGAAAGTCAGAATTAACGGGCATGTAGGTATTAATAGTAGCAAAGTGTAATGTAAATTGCTCTGAATCTTGAGAAATGGTATAATAATTTTGGGTATTAATAGTAGCAAAGTGTAATGTAAATTTTTCGAAAGCAGTACGGGGGCATTATGCAAGCCTGGTATTAATAGTAGCAAAGTGTAATGTAAATTGTCATGTTCTTCGTCCACATCATTAAAAAACAGTTGTATTAATAGTAGCAAAGTGTAATGTAAATTGTCATGTTCTTCGTCCACATCATTAAAAAACAGTTGTATTAATAGTAGCAAAGTGTAATGTAAATAGTGATGATGACTCTTTTTCCAGTTCTTTTATTTCAGTATTAATAGTAGCAAAGTGTAATGTAAATTTCGTATAAGGAGGAAAAAATGAAATTTGAAGTAAGTATTAATAGTAGCAAAGTGTAATGTAAATATGGGAGTTTTGGAAGGCATCGTGATTTCCACAAGTGTATTAATAGTAGCAAAGTGTAATGTAAATATTCAAGTCAGCTTAATTAAAGCAGATAAGCTCACGGTATTAATAGTAGCAAAGTGTAATGTAAATGATAATATTGAAGTATTTTCAGAGGAATTAATGTTAGTATTAATAGTAGCAAAGTGTAATGTAAATGAAGAATTAGCTGAATATGATAGAATCATGAAATTAGTATTAATAGTAGCAAAGTGTAATGTAAATATAATCGTAACCTTTTCCCTTTAATTTTTTGAATTCGTATTAATAGTAGCAAAGTGTAATGTAAATGCATAAGTGGCAGGAAATATGGAAAAAATGCAAAAAGTATTAATAGTAGCAAAGTGTAATGTAAATGCTCGTATTCCTCGGCATTTAATGTCCTCCCTGCAGTATTAATAGTAGCAAAGTGTAATGTAAATAACGGAACTGAAGGTGTCACATTAAACGCATAGTTCGTATTAATAGTAGCAAAGTGTAATGTAAATCTATTATTGGGCGATTTTAGTAAAATATTATTTATGTATTAATAGTAGCAAAGTGTAATGTAAATAATAATTTCTGAAAAAGTGAATTTAAAATATAATTTGTATTAATAGTAGCAAAGTGTAATGTAAATCAGTAAGAGTGAAGTTATAAAAAAAGTATGTACGGGTATTAATAGTAGCAAAGTGTAATGTAAATAACGGACTCAAGGACATATGGGCACAGATTTACCTGGTATTAATAGTAGCAAAGTGTAATGTAAATTAGAATGATAGAATTGCTTAGCCTTTTCGTCTCTGGTATTAATAGTAGCAAAGTGTAATGTAAATACACAGGAAGATTTTTTAAAAGGTTGGTTAAACAGGGTATTAATAGTAGCAAAGTGTAATGTAAATGAACATCAGGATAGGGATGAAGAAGTTTATAAATAGTATTAATAGTAGCAAAGTGTAATGTAAATATAGTTATAGCTGTTGCGATTGCAATGGGGGCGTATGTATTAATAGTAGCAAAGTGTAATGTAAATGACCATCATGGAAATGTCAAACGAAAGAAATGCAGTGTATTAATAGTAGCAAAGTGTAATGTAAATACACAGGAAGATTTTTTAAAAGGTTGGTTAAACAGGGTATTAATAGTAGCAAAGTGTAATGTAAATTCAGATAGTATTCAAACAATGGATGTATTATCAAGAGTTACAAAAGAGTTTGAGAGTAATGTAAATTCAGATAGTATTCAAACCTAGAAGGTCTATATCTTTTGGTTTTATTAGTTTGAGAGTAATGTAAAATATAATATAAACATAAGTACTCTTATCCTATTTTATATATTATTTTCTTTTTTCCAGCTAAGTAGTATAATATGTAAAACACAATTAACAATAGGAGTTGAGATTAATGAAAACTATAAAATTTAATAATGAAAAACATTATAATCCATTAGAAATTGTAATAATTATTGTACTAGGAATTATAATCTCTTTTCCAACTTTGGTTTTATTATCAATATTTTTAATATTCATGTTTACTGTAAGTCCTTTAATTACAATATTCTCAATAATTTTTATTATATTTAAAATACTTCGTATAAAAATCAGTAAAAGATATTAGTTTTAAAGAAAACTTTTTAGGTTATTGTCAAATAATTACAGCTGAAATGATAACAGAGGATTGGAGCAAATACACAAATTGGAAAAGTAGTTGAAAACTGAAAAAAAGTGAGAAACAATGGCAGTAATATCAGAAAAAGAAATAGAATTCAATAAAAAAATTTACACCATTAAGAGTAATTATGTTTCAAAGTGAAATCTGATATATTTCAGTGACGAAAATTAAAAAAATTCTATTTTTTTACAAGTAATAATATTTGTTTTTTAAATTCTTCATCTGAAATTTCACCATATGCACTTTTTCTTAAAATTTCAATTTCTTCTACAGAACATTTCCCACATGCAAGTTCAACGTTATATATTGCACTACTTAATCTTTTTTCTATTTCTGGATTTAATTTTCTCATTGTCATTCCTCCATAAAAATTGATATTATTTAATTATTATAACATATATTTAGGTTTTATATGAAAAATATAGGAATCTTTAGAAAAATAAAAAGTTGTTTGAATGATACAGCTAAAAAATATTTAGAAAAGAATTTTGAACGAAAAGAATTAAAAGTATATTTGTTTGAATCTTTATCAAAAATTTATTAGGTAAAAAGGGAGAAGAAATATGGATAAAAATTATGAAATAACACTGGAACAAGAAATAGCAAAAGAATTAGGTTGGGAAGTTATGGCAAATTTTAGAAGACTGGGAGATAATCTTGAAGAAAATTTGGTATTAAAAAAAATATATGAAAAAATAGGAAAAGAACTTAAAGTATTGTCAAATATGGATATTGAGAAAATAAAAGAATTTAAAATAAAATGTAAATTTGTAAATGAAATACTTGATAGAATTTAGCTTAGTTTGAATTAATAGCAGAAGAACATACAAAAAAACAGCCCTAATCTATTCAAGTTAGAGCTGTTTTTCTATCATTTATTCAAATCCTAATAATTCTTATCCAGTAACCCCACTACGCTTCTAACTTCATCCATTTTTACAGTGGCGATTGAACGGGCTTTTTCAGCACCTTTCTGAAGAATTTCATATACATAGTCCATATTATTTACAAGTTCTTCACGTTTTTCCCTGAATGGAGTAAAATAATCCATAAATTTATCAAGTAACTCAGTTTTTGCATGTCCATAACCAAAGTTTCCAGCCAGAAATTTCTGTTTAAGCTCTTCAGTTTCAGCTTCAGTAGCAAAAAGAGAATACAGTTTTGTAATGTTATTGTCTGGATTTTTAGGCTCTTCAAGAGGAGTAGAATCAGTAACAATACTCATAATCTGTTTTTTTAGTTCCTTTTTAGAAAAGAACATATTTATAACATTTCCATATGACTTACTCATTTTATCTCCGTCAGTTCCAGGAACGACAGCAACACTTTCCACAATTTTTTCCTTTGGAAGCTTGAAGACTTCCTTTCCATATGTTTCGTTAAATTTAATTGCAATGTCCCTTGTAATTTCCACGTGCTGTTTCTGATCTTTTCCAACAGGCACTATATCAGGATCGTACATAAGTATATCTGCAGCCATTAATATAGGATATGTGAATAATCCCATATTAGGCTTAATTCCCTTTGTAATCTTGTCTTTATACGAATGAGCCCTTTCAATCAGACCCATTGGCGTAACATTTGCTAAAATCCATGCCAGTTCTGTATGTTCAGGTACATCTGACTGCAGGAACAGTGTAGATTTTTCCGGATCAAGACCCAGAGCAAGATAATCTAAAATAACTTCTATTGTATTTTGTTTCAAATTTTCACCATTAGGAGAAGATGTAAGAGCATGATAATTAGCAAGAAAGTAGAAACCTTCATACTGATCCTGAAGTTCCACAAACTGTTTTATTGCTCCAAAATAATTTCCTATATGTAGGATACCGCTAGGTTGAATACCTGATAAACTTCTCATTAAAACCTCCTTGTTTATTGTAAATATTGATAGGTAAATAATAACATATTATATACGATTTATCAAATATAATAACGGAAATTATAAAAAAAATCTGATATTGTAAAAAAAATCTTTTTAGTTTATAATATAAATAACTAATCATATAAACGAAAAATAATAGGATTTTTTAATAAAAATTCCGATTACAAAATAAAGTGTGCGAAAGGGAGTTAACTATGATAAATGATGTTTATAACCTGTTTTTAAAAGTAGTTGAAACAGGTAGTATCTCAAAGGCTGCAAATGAATTATTCATTTCCCAGCCGGCGTTATCTCAGCAGCTGAAGAAGCTTGAAAAAGAGTTTAATGCAAAGTTGTTTACTCGAAGCAACAAAGGTATTGAACTGACAAAAGAAGGAAAAATCGTATATAAGTATTTTTCAATGTTTGAGGAATGTCTGGATGAAATGAGGGAAGAAATAGAAGATGCAAAGAATAATTCAATGAAAATCAAAATATCTGCAGTATCTACAATATGTAATTATTCCCTTCCATGTGTCGTTTATCATTTGAAAAAGCATTATCCCAATGTTTCAGTGGAACTGAACAGCAGGGAAAGCAGTTCTGTCATAGAGGAAGAACTTCTAAGGGAAAGATGTGATATAGGTTTTGTAACGGAAAATATTAATAGCAACGAAGCTTTATCAGGGAAAAAAATATTTGAAGAAAAAATTGTGCTCGTTGCATCAAATATTTTGGGTTCATTTCCTGATTCAATAAAAGTAAAGGATCTAAATAAATATGATCTTATAAAAATGTCAGGAGAAAATGAGGTCGTAAAAGTTGTAACAAAATTTATCAATAATTTTGAAAATTATAAATTTACATATAACCTGGAAAGTGTGGATGCAATAAAATCGTGCATCATCAACGGATATGGAATGGCATTTCTGCCTTATTCTACAATAAAAAAAGAACTTTACCATAAGGAAGTAAAAATCGTAGATGTTGAGCAAGTTTCAATAACTCAGAATATAAGCATGATAAAAAGAAATTCCCATACAGGTGGGATGAAAAGGGTAATTTCCTATATGGAAAAATATATAAAGAAAATTATTTGCTAATGGTGATTTCCCACACACCATCTATGACTTCTTCTGAAGAGCATTTAAATTTATTTAAATTACAGTAATATTCAATATTTTCTACGGCAAGGTTGTGGTCTGTAACAAGAAGAATTTCCTCTCCTTCCATAATGAGGGAGTGTTTCTGCTTTAATTTAATTACAGGAATAGGACAGCTGTATCCAAGGCAATCTATTTTAATCATAACTTTTCCTTTCTAAAAATAAATTAAAAGACTATTTCTAAATTTATACGTGTATTATACTATATAAATTTGAAATAGTCTATTTTATATTAATAATCCTATAATTAATATATGTGGAATAAATGAAAAATAAATGCTGTATTTGAAAATCGAATAAGAGGAATAAAAAAGGTTAATAATTATTTATGTTTTTTTGTATTGACAATTTAAATTTTCGAGGTATAATTCGATTATAGAGTGAATGTAATGGATTACATTTTTGGTATTAAATTAGAAAAAATATATATTTTAAGGAGGAAAAATGAAAAAGATTTTATTATTGACAAGCCTGTTACTATGTCTATTCCTAGTATCATGTGGAAAAAGCGAAGAGAAAAAAGAAGATGCCCCTAAAGGTGGAAAGAATACTTTGGTTGTGTATTCTAATTCCTTGACTGATGGAAGGGGAGAATGGTTAAAGGAAAAAGCAAAAGCTGCAGGATTTGAACTGGAATTTGTAGATGCAGGTGGAGGAGAAATAACGAACAGACTTATCGCTGAAAAGAATAATCCTATAGCAGATATAGTTTTTGGGCCTAACCAGATGGATTTTTCAAATATGAAAAAAGAAGGTGTCCTGGAACAGTATGTTCCAAAATGGGCAGCTGATGTAACGGATGGTCTGAATGACAAAGACGGTTACTTTCATGCAATTGTAAAACAGGCAATACTTATGGTATATGGAGAAAATCAGTATAATGCAGGGAATGCTCCTAAAGACTGGACAGATTTAGCAACAAAACCTGAATTTAAAGGAAAATATGAAGTGCCTTCATCATTGGGAGGAGGGACTACAAGAGTTGTAATTTCAGGTATTTTATCAAGATATAGAGATCCTAATGGAGAACTTGGAATTTCTGAAGCTGGATGGAAAATGATAACAGAGTACTTTAAAAACGGGGTTCCATCTGAAAAAGGTGTAGATCTGTTTTCGAAAATTGCTGATAAAAAAGTTGGAATGGGACAGATTTGGTCAAGTGGAATAGCAGGAAGAGAGGAGCAGTATAAAATAAAGGTAGGAATAGTAAGACCTGAAATTGGAGTGCCTTTTGTTATTGAAGGATTTGGAATTGTAAAAGGAACTAAAAATCTTGAAAAAGCTAAAGCATTTGTTGAATGGTTCGGTTCTCCTGAAATTCAGTCAGAATGGTCTAAAAAATTTACAAGTATGCCTGCAAATAAAAAAGCATTGGAATTGTCAGATCCTAAAATAATAGAATTTGAAAAGTCATTTACAAAGAAACAGGATTTAGACTGGGAATTTATAGCAGAAAATATTAATAAATGGACAGAAAAAATTGAACTTGATGTATTACAATAAATGAAATTTAAAATTCAAAAGTTATATAAGAAGAGCTTCTTTATTAGATTTCATCTGAAATAAAGAAGCTCTTTTTGAAAGGAAGCATGAATAATGATAGATTTTAAGAATATAGAAATAAGATTTGGTGATTTCATAGCCATACCTGATTTGACAATGAGTATATATGAGGGAGAATTCTTTACTCTGCTGGGGCCTTCAGGATGTGGAAAAACAACTACTTTAAGAAGCCTTGTAGGATTTATAAATCCTTCGAAAGGGAAAATACTTATAGATGACATAGATGTTACAAATGTTCCTATTGAAGACAGAAAAATAGGAATGGTTTTTCAGAGTTATGCACTTTTTCCTACAATGACTGTTTATGAAAATATTGCCTTTGGTTTGAAAGTGAGAAAAGAAACAAAGGAAGAAATTGATGAGAAAGTAAAAGATATAGCTCAGAAAGTCGATTTGGATGAAATTCAGCTGAAAAAAAAGGTTTCTGAACTTTCTGGAGGCCAGCAGCAGAGGGTAGCCATAGCAAGAGCTCTTGTATTGAAGCCAAAAATTCTTGTTTTAGATGAACCTCTTTCAAATTTAGATGCAAAGCTTCGTGTACAGCTGAGAACAGAGCTGAAGGTTTTACAGAAAAAATTTGGAATAACAACAATTTATGTTACGCATGATCAGGAAGAAGCTTTGACGTTATCAGACAGGATAGCAGTCTTCAATAAAGGAATAGTGGAACAGATTGGAACGCCTGAGGAAATATATAACCAGTCAAAAACAGAATTTGTATGTAATTTTATTGGAGATATAAATGTAATCGAAAAAAATTTGCTTCAGAAATTTAATGAGGAACACAATACTAACTATGATATAAATAAAAAAGGATACATAAGAACAGAAAAAATAAGAAGTATAAAAAATGATGAAAAAGAAAGTATGGAAATAGAAGGAAGAGTAGTAGATAAGGAATTTTATGGGATGTTTACAAAATATTTAATAGATATAGATGGAAGTAAACTGAAAAAAATGGGGAAAAATGATGGAAATGAAAACTACGAAATAGGTGATATATTAAGTTTATACATTAATAAACATGATGTATTGCAGTATAAGGAGTGATAAATATGAAAAGAAAAATTTCTGTTTCAAAAATTCTTTCATATTTGATGTATGGGATAATCATATGGTTTGTAGTTGCATTTCTTATATATCCTAATTTAAATATACTGAAGATGATATTTTTCAGAAATGGTTCATTTAAGCTGGATTCATTGAAAAGACTGTTTTCTTCTCCAAGAGCTGTAAGAAGTTTAAAAAATAGTTTCATACTTGCAACAACTTTATTATTTACAGTCAATATAATAGGTATCTTTTTAGTTCTTGTTGTAGATTACTTTGATATAAAGGGAGCAAAAATTTTAAAATTAGGCTATATGACTACACTTATATATGGTGGAGTTGTACTGGCTTCAGGATATAAGTTTGTATATGGAGCAAATGGAATAATGACAAAAATACTTGTTTCAATTTTTCCAAATTTTAATGCAGGATGGTTTGAAGGCTATGGAGCTGTAGCTTTTGTAATGACTTTTGCAATAACATCAAATCATGTAATTTTTTTGTCAAATGCAATAAGGAAAATAGATTATTCGACTATAGAGGCGGCTAAAAATATGGGAGCTTCCCAGTTTTATATTTTGAGAAAAGTTGTATTACCTGTATTAAAACCTACTATATATGCAATTACAGTTTTACTTTATATTACGGGACTTGGAGCAACATCAGCCCCATTAATTGTCGGTGGGAAAAAATTTCAGACGATAGGTCCTATGATACTGACTTTTTCACAAACAGTAAGCTCAAGGGATCTGGCGGCAGTTCTGGCACTGATATTGGGAATTGCAACACTCATTTTACTTTCATTTATGATATATTTTGAAAGAAAAGGTAACTTTATGTCGGTTTCCAAGACAAAGTCAGTCATTGTAAAGCAGAAAATAAATAATCCATTAATTAATATTATAGTACATCTATTTGCTTATTTGCTGTTTTTTATATATATAATTCCAGTAATATTTGTAATAATATTTTCCTTTACAAATTCTAGAAGTATTTCAAGCGGAGCTATTACAGGATTTACATTTCAGAACTATATAGATGTATTTTCAAGTTTTGATGTATTAAAACCTTTTGTTACCAGTGTTTTTTATTCAGCTGGTGCTTCCATACTTGTTGTGATATTGACACTTGGTGTATCAAGAATATTGCATAAATACAAAAATATATGGGCTTTGATACTTGAATATATGATGCTCATTCCATGGGTTCTTCCATCCACACTGATTGCTATAGGACTTATTACAGCTTTTGATAAGAAAAATATTCTGGCTTTCAATAATATACTGACAGGAACAATATGGCTTCTACTTATTGCTTATGTAATAGTAAAAATTCCATTTTCGTTAAGAATGTTAAAAGCTACATTTTTTAGTATTGATAATGAACTTGAAGAAGCGGCGACAAGTCTTGGTGCCTCTCCTTTCTATACATTCAGAAAGGTAATATTTCCTATTATATTACCTTCTGCAATGGCGATTTTGGCACTAAATTTTAATAGTCTGCTGGCAGATTATGACTTGACAGTATTTTTATATCACCCTCTACTAAAAACATTAGGAATTGTAATAAGAAGCAGTACGGATTCCACTCAGAACTTGAAGGATTCTCAAGCGGTTGCACTTGTCTATTCAGTAATACTTATGATAATTGCATCGGTGACACTGTATCTTATATACGGAAGAAGTGAAAAGTCAGTCAGTAAAAAATAGTATTTAAGTTTAACGAAGAAAGGATAGAGAATAGAAATGAAAAATATAGATTTATATGGTAGGAAAGAATACAAGGAAATAAATGAGCTGTTAAATAGAAAAATAAATGAAAAAAAGACATTGATAGCAGTACATCGCGGAATGTCAGCTGGAAATATAATAGAAAATACAATACCTGCCTATATTGCTACAATTGAAACTGGTGGAGATATATTGGAAGTAGATGTTATAAAATCTACAGATGGAGTATATTATGCTTTTCATAACGGAAATGAAAAAAGATTACTGAATAAAAGAAAAGACATAAAAAAAATGTCATCAAAGGAAATCGAAAAATGCAGTTACAATAATCCTATAGGTGAAAAGACAAGTTATAAAGTGGAAAAACTGGACACAATATTGAAACATTTTGAAGGAAAGGATGTTCTTATAAATATTGACAGGGCGTGGGAATATTTTGAGGATTTATTGAATTTTTTTGATAAATATGATATAAAAAAACAGTTAATAATAAAAAGTTCTCCTGAAGAAGAATATATGGAAATTTTTGAGAAACATAAAGTAAAATATATGTATATGCCTATTGTTAGGGATGAAAAGGAAGTTGAATTCTCAAAAAAATTCAAAAAGCTAAATCTTGTAGGATTTGAGCTTATTGCCAGAAATAATAAAAGTCTGTTTTTTGATGACAGTTATATTAGAAAATTGCAAAAAGAAAAATATTTTACATGGATAAATTCAATAAAATTAAATGATGAGACAAATTTATATGCAGGGTATGACGATAGCCTTGCAATACTCGAAGGTTTTGAAAAAAGCTGGGGAGTACTCTTAAATAAAAAAGTGGATATAATACAGACAGACTGGCCTTCACTGCTGGCGGATTACATCAGAGGGAGATAAAATACAGACATAAAAATACGTAAGGTGAAACTATGAATATAAAAGAAGTAGCTCAGGAAGCAGGCGTTTCAGTCGCAACAATATCAAGAGTTTTAAATGGAAGTGAGAAAGTAAATCCTAAAACAAGGCAAAAAGTTACAAAAATAATAAAAAAAATGAATTATTTTCCAAATGTGAATGCAAAAGTGCTGAGAGAAAATAGAAGTAAGGTTATTCTTATATGTGTTCCGGATATAACAAATATTATTTATAGCCTTATAACAAAAGGAGTTCTGGAATATCTTAAAGAAAAGGGATATAATGGAATGATTCATATTTCATATGACAGATATAATCATAGAAATGAAGATATAGAAGAATATATTTCTCTTTTTGAAACAAAAAAAATTGACGGTATAATATTCATAACATCATCAATCAGTGAAGAAAATTATAAGAAACTAAATGAAAAGTATAATGTTATGGTATGTTCTGAATACTTTGAAGACAGTGTTCTTGAAACTGTAGGTGTGAATCAACGGAAAGCAATGTATTTTCTTGTTAAATATCTGTTTGAAAAGAAAAATGTAAAAAAAGCAATGTACTATACATGGGAAATTCCTACAGGTACTTCGAGAGAACGTTTGAAGGGTTATTTAGACTATATGGAAGAAAAAGGCAAAAAGGACAATAGACAAAATTATAAACAGATTGATTTCAGAGAGTTGGGAAATTTTTCTGAAGAATTAAAACAAGATCTTGAAAACAACGAAGAAATAGAAGCCGTAATTCTGAACAGCGATTTTTATGCAATATATACAGAAAAATTATTAAAAAGATTTAAAAGAAGAATTTATGTTGCAAGCTTCGATGGAACACAGTTATTGGATATGGTATCTGATAAAATAGTTCATATAAAGCAGCCTTTTCAGGAAATGGGAAAAATAAGTGCGGAACTTTTACTGAAGAAAATGAATGGAGAAGATTACGAAAAAAAAGTATATCTGGATTATGAATTAATTGATAAAGGAATATTTAATATTTAAATCGTTATTTATATATTGAATATATTGAAAATCAAAAATATCATAATCGTATTTTAAAGTAACAAACAATCAATAAAAGATTCAGAGCAGTGTATAAGCTGCTCTTTTTAGATTAGCTAGTAAATATCTGGTGTATTCTCCCTGTACAAAAAACGTATTTCCAAATAAAATATTATCTGGAATAATAAAAAATAGGCTCATAAAAGCTTATGATACACCCCTAAGGGGATGAGGTTACTAATTAGTACAAGATTCCTTGAATCAGTAGAAAAACTACTAAAACAAAAAGAAAAGTACGCATAGCACACCTCCTTATAAATGGTTACGAGTTTTGGGAAACTCGCTTGAAAAAATTATAACAAAAAAGACTGAAGTAATCCAGTCCTTTTTATCCCAAATTTTATTTAACCATTTATAAGTACCCTTTGAGGGTCTACCTTAAGGTAAATTCATTATATCAGATTATCATATTTTATGCAAATCTCTTTTTAGAAAGCCTGAAAATAAACAGAATAAAAATATAATATTGAAAAATTGCAATAAATAGGGTAAACTAAATAATAAAAAGAAAAATATTATAAATAAATATTAATAGGAGGAAAAGTATGAATTATTATGTAGGGATAGACTTAGGGGGAACAAATACTAAGATAGGGCTTGTTGATGAGGCAGGAAATATTATTTTTACAACAATAGTGAAGACAGATTCAATGGA
Source organism: uncultured Leptotrichia sp. (assembly GCA_937925095.1). Taxonomy (GTDB): domain Bacteria; phylum Fusobacteriota; class Fusobacteriia; order Fusobacteriales; family Leptotrichiaceae; genus Leptotrichia_A. The sequence continues at coordinate 17,818 of CALEXX010000002.1, read as the reverse complement.
AGGATTTGAAAAAACAGTTGAAAGATTGTCTAAAATTTTATTGGAACAGGTAAAAGGAAGTAACATCAATTTTGAAGCAGATGTAAAAGGAGTAGGAATAGGAGTTCCAGGACCAGTAGTAAACGAAAGAATAGTAAAATTCTGGGCTAATTTCCCATGGCCTAAGGAAGCTGATCTGGCAGGAGAATTTGAAAAGCATCTAAACAAGCAGGTAAAAGTAGATAATGATGTAAATGTCATAACACTTGGAGAAATGTGGAAAGGTGCCGCACAAGGATACAAAAATGTTCTTGGTCTTGCAATTGGAACAGGAATTGGTGGTGGAATAATAGTAGATGGAAAGCTTGTAAGCGGTAAAAACGGTGGAGGCGGAGAAGTCGGGCATACAAAAGTTGAAAGAAATGGAAAACTTTGCGGATGCGGTCAGGACGGATGCTGGGAAGCATATGCTTCAGCTACTGGATTAATAAGGGAAGCACAAAGCAGGCTTGCTGTAAATAAAACAAATAAACTTTATGAAAGAGTTAAAGGAAGAGAGATAGAAGCAAAAGATATCTTTGATGTAGCGAAGGAAGGAGACGAATTTGCACTTAAGCTGGTTGACTATGAAGCTGAGTACATCGCACTTGGAATGGGAAATCTGTTAAATGTCCTTGATCCTGAAATAATCGTAGTTGGAGGAGGAGTTGCACTTGCAGGGGATATCCTTTTCAATGCAATAAATGAAAAACTTAAGCAGTATTCATTACCTTCATGCCTAGAAAATTTAAAGATAGTTCAGGCTCAGCTTGGAAATGATGCAGGTATTTTAGGTGCTGCATATCTTGGGATGATGAAATAATTTAAATACTGAAGAGCTTGAACTTTAAACAGTTCAGGCTCTAAGAAAACAAAAGAAAAAGTGTGATATAATAAGTGGTATAATAATAAAATAACACACATTTAGGAGGAATAATTTAAAGTGGAAACAATAACCGGGGGCAGCCTGATTTTACAGTTTATTGTAATAATAGTGTTAACAGGAATAAATGCCTTTTTTTCGAGTGCCGAAATGGCAATAGTTTCAATAAATAGAAATAAACTGAAAATATTAGTGGAAGAAGGAAATAAGAAGGCGATAATGCTGGAAAACTTAATGAAGGAGCCAAGTAAGTTTTTATCAACAATTCAGGTTGGGATAACACTTGCAGGTTTTTTTGCTTCAGCTTCAGCGGCAACAGGACTTTCACAATATCTGTCAATATATCTTGGAAAATTAAAAATCCCTTATAGTAGTCATATTTCAATGATTTTAATAACTTTTTTGTTATCGTATATAACTTTAGTTTTTGGTGAGCTGATTCCCAAAAGAATAGCATTGAGATCGTCTGAAAAGACAGCTCTTGCATCGGTGGGAATAATTGTTATGGTTTCAAAAATATTCTCGCCTTTTGTCAAGTTTCTGACATTTTCAACAAATGTAATATTGACAGTGTTAAAAATGAAGGAAGATAATATTGAAGAAAAGGTTTCAAAAGAAGAACTTCGTTCACTTGTAGAAGTGGGAAGGGAACATGGAATTATCAATGAAGTTGAAAAGGAAATGATAGAAAATATTATTGAATTTGATGAGAAGGTTGCAAGGGAAATAATGATTCCTAGAACAAAGGTATTTCTTATTGATAAAAATATTTCAGTAGATGAACTGTTTGAAAAAAAGGAAGTGGAAGTATACTCGAGAATCCCTGTGTATGAAGATGAAGCGGACAACATTGTAGGAATACTGTTTATGAAGGATCTGATGATAGAGGCATACAGGAAGGGATTTCAAAATGTCAAACTGCCGGAAATCATGCAGGAAGCCTATTTTGTTCCGGAAACAAAGAATGTCAATGAACTTTTTAATGAAATGCAGGCTGAAAAGAAACATATTGCCATACTGATAGATGAATATGGTGGATTTTCAGGGATTGTAACATTGGAGGATCTGATTGAGGAAGTAATGGGAAATATTGCTGATGAATTTGATGCAGACGATTCTTCAATTAAGAAACTTGCTATAAATAAATATCTGATAAATGGAGAGCTGTCGCTAAACGACCTGAATGATTATTTCCATATTGAGCTGGAGTCTAAGCATTATGATACTTTGAGTGGACTTCTTATTGAGCATATGGGATATATTCCTGAAGATGATGAGGATATAGAGCCAATCATAATTGATGGAATTTCATTTAAGCCTAAAAGAGTTAAGGATAAAAAAATAGAATGGGTACTTACAATATTTAATAAGGAAGAAAACCTAAATTAAAATGGATTTATGAAAGGGAAGTATGACTATAAGAAAAAAATATTTGCTATTATCTGCTTTAATTGATTTTTTAATAGTATTCACTGTTGGTATTTTTTCATTGAAATCTGAAAATGTTCTTTTTAATTATTTATTGTATCCTATAATATTTTTAGTATTACTCATGGTAAATATCGGATTATGGATGTATTTATACAGTAATTATATGAATGTTCTGGATAACGAACTGGATCCGGAAAAATTTATAGAACTTACTGAAAATGAGTATAATAAAAATAAGAACAAAAAATATAGAAACTATATGAAATTAAATTTATCTGCAGGATATTCTTCAGCAGGGAAAATAGAAACGGCATATGAAAAATTAAAAGAAGTGGATTTATCCAAAAAATTATACAGGGAACGGGATAAAATTTTATACTATTATAACGAGGCTTTAATTCTCAATGTTCTTGGTAAAAAGGAAGAGGCAATAGAAATTTACAATAAAGAACTATCAGAGGAGATAGAAAAAATTGGAAAAAGAAAAAAGGACAGTGAAATATATAATCTTGTAAAAGTTCTGGAAGGAATGCTATTTCATGAAAATGACAATGAAAAAATGATTGAAATTTTAAATGAAGCATTGAAAAAAACAAAGACAAAACGTCAAAATTTGGGACTTAAGCATCTGCTTGCAGTATATAAAGAAAAAGCAGGGAAAATAGAAGAAGCAATAGAATTATATAAAGAAGTCGTTAAAAATGGAAATAAGCTTTATATAGTGCAGGAAGCCAGAGAGAAACTGAAAAAATTGATTTAAAATAAGAACTGCCTAAAAATAGTAATATAAAATAAGTTTATATTTATTCTATTTCAAGGCAGTTTTTTTGAGGAGGAAAATGAAAGATTTAATTAATTTTTTTTTTGAAAATAATAGTTTTTGTGATATTTATACTGTTTGTGGGTTTAATTCTTGCATCTATTAATTTAATTTTATATAGTTTTTTGGAATCAGATTATGCAGGAATAGGAACAGTTGTAATATTTTTTCTATTCATGAAAAAAATATTTAATGCAGCAGAGAAAAAATCTTTATCTATAGTAGAAAATGTAAGTTTTTGGATAACAAAATTATTTTGTTCAATAGAGGAAAAAAAATACAATAAAATTGATTCAATCCTGTTTGAAGAACTGAATCCAGAAAGATATATAAAGCTTATAGAAAAAAATTATAAAGTGAAGAGTTCACCAACAATATTTATTTTAGGCTATTTAAACAATGGAAATATGGAAAAGGCATATGAGATTTTAAAAAATATCAATGTGGAAAACCAGTTTTTCAATATAAGATATGAAATTTATATTTTTCAATCTTTAGTATTAATTGAAATGGGAAAATGGAAAGAGGCTCTTGACATCTATATAGAGTATATTAAGTATAACAAAAATTATATATATATAAAAGATAAAAATACGAACTTATCTTTGGAAGATTTAGAGGCATATCTGTTTAATAATAATGAAAAAATGATAGAATACCTGACGAAAAAACTAAAAACAGAAACAAAAAAAATAGTTATTGTGAAGGCTAAATATCAGCTTGGAATATGTAAAGAAAAAGCTGGAAAAATAGAAGAAGTGATAGAATTATACAAAGAAGTTGTTGAAACTGGGAATAAGCTTTATATAGTGCAGGAATCACAAAAAAAGCTAGAGGATTTGATTTAAAATAAGAAGCTGGAGTGATATAAAATCAAAAGAAAAAATCAATGTTTCAGTAAAAAATAGGGAATAAAACTGTAAAATTAGTGAAATTAAATTATATACAATATAAGTGTTTGAAAAAATTTAAGGAGGAAAAATGATACAGGAAAGGCATAAGAAAAAAGGAAAATTATACGAATTTCTGGAAAATTATTATGAACTTTCAAAAAATGGAACAGATGTAAAAACAGAAATAATAGCAGGAATGACAACGTTTCTGACAATGGCATATGTGCTTGTGGTAATTCCGGGGTTTTTAAGGGAAGCTGGAATTCCGGAAGGTGGACTGTACACTTCGGTCTGTCTGGTGGCAATGCTTGGAACATTGATGCACGCATTATTTTCAAAACTTCCGGTGGCAACGGCTCCCGGACTTGGACTTACAGTGTTTTTTGTGTCAACAGTTGTTGGAAGAATGGGTTATACATGGCAGCAGGGCCTTGCGGCAGTAACTGTTTCAGGTGTTGTACTTATACTTGTGACAGGGTCTTCAGTCAGAAAAATTGTACTGGATGGACTGCCTGAAAATATAAAAACTGCAATTACAGCAGGAGTTGGGCTCTTTATAGCCTTGATTGGATTAAAAAGTTCAGGAATAATAGTAGCTACAGAAACAGGATTGTTTTTAGGAAACTTTAAGGACAATTCTGTACTTCTGAGTATATTTGGGTTACTGCTGATGCTGGTTCTAATGGCAAAAAACGTAAAAGGAGCGCTGATAATATCAATAATTGCAACAACTCTGCTTGGAATACCTATGGGAGTAACTGACTTAAGTAAATGGCATGGTTTTGTTCTTCCAGGTGGTGTAGGTGACTTATTCTTTAAACAGGACTTTGAAGGTCTGATAGGGAAAAATGATATATTTTCAGGTCTTATAAATATGGTAATGATAGTCCTTACTATAAGTATGGTAGACTTTTTTGATAAGATAGGAACATTGCTGGCAATTGCAAGTAAAGGAAAGCTTTACAATGAAAAAGGTGAAGTTAGAAATATGAAGAGGGCATTGCTTTGTGAATCTTCTACAACTGTGATAAGTTCTTTCTTTGGAGCAACAACAACTTCAACATATCTGGAGTGTACAGCTGGTATAGCAGAAGGTGGAAGAACAGGCCTTACGGCATTTTCTACTTCCATATTGTTTGGACTTTCCTTTTTTCTGTCAGGAATAGTGAGTATTATCCCCGGAGCAGCAACTTCCCCTGCATTGATAGTTGTAGGAGTTCTTATGCTTGGTGTTGTTACAAAGATTAATTTCCATGATTTAACAGAAGGAGCACCGGCATTTTTTGCAATTACCCTGATGCCTTTCACAATGAGTGTTGCTGAAGGAGTGGCGGGAGCAGTAATAAGTTATGTGGTTTTAAAGCTTGCAACAGGAAGACAGAAAGAAATAAAGCCAATAATGTACATATTGGCTATACTCTTTGTATTAAAGCTTGCTTTGACTTAGTTTCAGAAATTAATTTTAAAATAGGTGGCCAAAAAAGTGGACGAATATTTCTACAATAATCGGTATAAATATTGAAGGAAGCATATTGGCTACTTTTATATTTTTTTTGAGGACAACATTTATTCCTAGACCGCAAATCATTATACCGCCTAAAAAATTTAAATCCGTTATTGCATTTGGAGTAAGGAAATCTTTTATCTGTCTGGCAAAAAGAAAAAAGAGTCCTTGATAGATAAGTGCTGAAAAAGCCGAGAAAATAGTTCCAATTCCATAGATAGAAGCAAATACAATAGCTGTAGCACCATCCAGGACGGCTTTTATATTTAAAATTTTGTCATCTCCTGTAAGACCACTGTTTATAGAACCCATTATTGCCATAGCTCCTATACAGTAAAGAATAGTCGTAACGGAAAATCCTTTTGCAAAGTTAAATTCCTTTTCTTCATTTTCAACAGAATTTAAAGAATTTTTGTTTCTATATGAAATTGATGAAATTCTTGAAAATCTGTTTTCAATGAAAATACTTAATTTCTTTATTTGTAAATCTATGTCGAGAATCTGACCAATAATGGCACCAACTATGAGATATATAAGAACAGTGATGTCCCTGTTTGATTCAAGGGTACTTTTTACACCTGAAATTATTATGAAGAGACCGATGCTGTCCATTATAATATTTCTCATATTTTCTTTTACTTTATTTCCTATAATAAGACCAAGTATACTTCCTGCCAGAATGGCAATGAAATCTGTAATAATTCCCATATTTTTCCTTTCAGATACTATTTTCAAAAAGATTATATCATAAAAGAAAAGAAAATTATAGGTAAATATACAGAAATTTCTTAAAATAAAAGAATATAAATAAAATGAATAAAAATATCCATAATTACTATTAAATAATATGATTATAGAAGTGAGGAAAAATGTCAAAAGAAGAAAAAATCAAAGATATAAAAACTGAAAGTATAAAAATAAGGGATGTTCTGCCTGAAGATGCAGAAAGAATACAGGAAATATATTCGCCATATGTTGCAGATACTACAATATCCTTTGAAATCACTGTTCCAGATAAACAGGAAATGAAATATAGAATAGAAAAGGCCCTTTCAAATGAATTTCCATACATAGTTGCAGAAAATGAAACCGGCACAGTTGTCGGATATGCCTATGCTGATAAATTTGGAGAAAGGGAAGCATATAGATACTCATTTACAATTAGCATTTATCTTGATATGAAGGTTCAGTCAAGGGGAATAGGTCAGAAACTTTATGATGAACTGGAAAAAAGAATGAAGAAAATGGGAATAGTGCAGGTAGTGTCAGCAATAACAGGGAAAAATGAAAAAAGTCTTAAGTTTCATGAGAAAAATGGTTTTATAAAAATTGGTCATTTTCCAAATATTGGATACAAAATGGGAGAATGGCATGACATTATATGGATGAACAAAACTATTAACAGTATCGAAGAAGTTGAAGGTAAAAAAATAAAGAAATGTTAAAATAAAATTTATTTTTTGATATTTATAAAAAACGTAACATGTATTACGTTTTTTTTTGTGAAAAAATATTATAATAACTTCATACAAAAATATTACTTAAAGCTGGTAGATTATTTGTGGATAAAAAATTAATAATTGCCGGTGTTATTTTAACGATAGAATAAATTTTTTTGGAGGTAGTAAAATGAGTATGTTTTGTTTTCAATGCCAGGAAACGGCTAAAAATGAAGGATGTACAGTAAAAGGTGTATGTGGAAAAACAGACGAAGTGTCAAATCTGCAGGATGTTCTTGTATTTGCTGCAAAAGGAGTTGCCGCATATTCAAGTCAGCTAAGAAATGCTGGAAAAAGATATGACAAGGTTGATGAGTATTTATTCAGATCACTGTTTATTTCCATAACAAATGCAAACTTTGATGGTGCTGAAATAATAGAAGCAATTAAAGAAGGTGTAAACTTAAGAAAATTCCTTAAATCAGAACTTGAAAAAGAAGGAATTGCTTTAAATCCAAAATACGAAAATGATTTCCTTACAACTTATGAATACAATGAAAATGATGATTTAGTTGAACTTGCTAAAAAAGTGGGAGTATTAAGAACTGAAAATATAGATGTAAGATCATTAAGAGAAATGGTACTTTACGGATTAAAAGGAATGGCTGCATATGGATTCCATGCCTACAATTTAGGTTCAACAGACAATGATATTTACAAATTCTATGAAAAAGCATTACTTGCAACTGTAGATGACAGTCTTTCAGCTGAAGAATTAACAGCTTTAGTATTTGAAACAGGAGAATATGGAGTAAAAGTAATGGCTTTACTTGACGGAGCAAACACTTCTGCATATGGAACACCTGTTGCAACAGAAGTAAACATTGGAGTTGGAAAAAATCCTGGAATATTAATTTCTGGACACGATTTGAAGGATATAAAAGAATTACTTGAACAGACAGAAGGAACAGGAGTAGATGTTTATACTCACTCAGAAATGCTTCCTGCACACTATTATCCTGAATTAAAGAAATATAAACATCTTGTAGGAAACTACGGAAACGCATGGTATCATCAGGTAACTGAATTTGAAACATTTAACGGGCCTGTTGTATTTACTACTAACTGTATAGTTCCTCCAAAACCAAATTCAACTTATAATGACAGAATATTCACATTGAATGCTGCTGGATATCCTGGATGGAAAAAGCTTAAAGCTGATGAAAATGGTAAGATAGACTATACAGAAGTTATCGAACTTGCTAAAAAATGTGAAGCTCCTAAAGAAATTGAAACTGGAACTATTGTTGGAGGTTTTGCACACGGACAAGTATTTGCAGTAGCTGATAAAGTTGTAGAAGCTGTAAAATCAGGTGCAATTAAGAAATTTATCGTAATGAGTGGTTGCGATGCGAGAATGGCTAGAAGATCTTATTACACTGAATTTGCAGAAAAATTACCAAAAGATACAGTTATCCTTACTTCAGGATGTGCAAAATTCAGATACAATAAATTAGGGCTTGGAGATATTAACGGAATACCTAGAGTTCTTGATGCAGGACAATGTAACGATTCTTATTCATGGGCTGTAGTAGCATTAAAGCTTAAAGAAATCTTCAATGCAAATGATATAAATGACCTTCCAATAGAGTTCAACATTGCATGGTATGAACAGAAGGCTGTAATAGTACTTCTTGCATTACTGTATCTTGGAATTAAGAATATACATGTAGGACCAACTTTACCTGCATTCATTTCACCAAATGTTGCAAAACTTCTAAATGAACAGTTTGGATTGGGAAGCATAACAAATGTTGAAGATGATCTGAAAATGTTCTTTGCATAATATCAGTTATCAATTTTTATAAATAATGCGAATAATAAATTTGAAAATATATGACAGCTCCGAAAGGGGCTGTTTTAAAATACTTCAAAAAATCTAAAAATATTTAGACTTGAAAAAGGTTTTATAATAGTTGTAATTTTATTTCTGTTTTTTATAATCAATCAATGCTATAATCAATTTAGAAGGAAAATTCAATTTTATGGAGGTGGGAAAATGGCGATACAGAAAATAGTAAGTAGCAGCTTTCATCATAAAAATCATTTTAAAATTCAGAAGAAATCAAAAAAGACACTGTATGTTACGTTGTTTTTAACGTTATTTTTTGCCCTGATGGAACTTTTTGGAGGGCTGTTTTCAAATTCACTTTCCCTTGTGGGAGATTCGTTTCATATGTTTTCAGATGTTCTGGCACTAGGAGCGAGCATGGTTGCCATATATTTTGAAACAAAAAAACCGACTGAAAAATTTACTTACGGATTTTTAAGGCTTGAAGTAATAGTGGCTTTCCTGAATGGAATAGTTCTTATACTTATTGCCACAGGAATGATATATGAATCTGTTATAAGATTTTTTCATCCTAGGGAAATAGACTATGGAAGCATGTTTTTTATAGCATTAATTGGACTTATATTCAACATAGTTATAACATGGATTTTATTTTCTTCAACAAAAAAGGAAAATAATATAAACATAAAGTCGGCAATGCTTCATTTTCTTGGAGATTTATTGAATTCAGTAGGAGTAATTATTTCAAGTATAATTATATATTTTACGGATTTTGTCTATATTGACATAATTATGAGTGTTGTAATTTCAATTATAATATTCATAGGAGGTTACAGAATAGCAAAGGAAGCATTTTTCATATTAATGGAAGCTGTTCCGTCAGAAATTAATCTAGAGACATTAAGAAATGAAATCTTAAGTATAGATGGAATTAAAAATATACATGAACTTCATGTCTGGAAAAATGACAACGAGGAAATTTCATTAACAGCCCATATTTTACTTAATAATTATGAAAGGTACAATAACTACAGGATAGTAAATGAAATAAAGGAAAAACTGTTAGCACATAATATTTTCCATATGACTGTCCAGATTGAAGATACAGAAATTAATATCCACCATTCTGAATAAAAGAATATTCTATACTATTTTTTACTGGTTTATGTTAAAATAGGAATAGGAAAATAAATAATTTAAATGAGGAAAAAAATGAAGAAAGAAATATTTTTAAAACAGTTTCCACAGGAGATGGAGTATGAAGCGAGTAAGCTTTACAATGCTTTTGAAATTGCAAAAAAGTATGAAATAGTAAGCTTTACTGAGGAATTTTATACACCGAATTTCTGGAAAAAACTGACAGAAAAATTTGATGGAGTTAAAGTTGTAACAGACGGAATATTTCAAGACAGTGACAGAAGGCAGATAGGCTTTATTCCTGCCGGATTTGATATTTATGGAGGAAATGCTGAGTTTCCATATAAATTGCTTGAAATAGAGATAAATTCAAAATTTAGGGAATATGAGCATAAGGATTTTCTTGGAAGCCTTATGGGACTTAATATAAAAAGGGAACTTATGGGGGATCTTATACTTGAAGATGACAAAGGATATATTCCTGTTTCAGAAAAGATATCAGGCCATATATTAAGTGAGCTGAAACAGATAGGAAAGGCTCCATGTAAAGTGAGGGAAATTTCACTTGATGGTACGGAAATTCTTCCAAAATATAAATTTGATGATAAAATAATTACAGTTCCTTCTAAAAGGCTGGACAGTATAGTGTCTGCAATAACAAATTTATCAAGGACAAAGGTTATAGAACCGATTGAAAAGGGAAAAGTTCTCGTAGATTACTCGCCTGAAAAGGATAAGTCGAAAATGCTTGAAATGGATTCTGTTATAACAATAAGAGGATATGGGAAATACAGGCTGTTTTCAGACAGAGGGGAAACAAAAAAAGGGAAGGAAAGGCTTTTAATAAAGAAATATATTTAAATAAGGATTATAAAATAAATATAAAGAATTTAATGTAGCGGGAGGGATATAAAAATGAAGGATGTAACACCAAAAAGCAACATGCAGATGATAACACAGAGTTTAATTTATGCATTGATAATTGTGATTTTAATAGCTTTTCTAAAAGTTGCACTTGATGCTTTTTTATCAGTAGTTATATATGTTATACCAATTGCATTGGTAATATTTTTATATATGAAGTTTGGAGGAAGGGAATAATATGAAAAAAAGTACATGTAAAAAAACTGTGAAAGAAAAAGGAACAGCAAAAGTATGTAAGAAAAAAGAACAGGAAACAGGTAAAGAATATAAATGGAACTTGAGTGATATTTATAAAGATTACAAAGAATGGGGAAAAGATTATAAAAAAGTCGAAAAACAGGCTGAAGAGCTGGTTTCATACAAAGGGAAACTTGGAAAGGAAAAAGATTTACTTGAATTTTTTAAGAAACAGGAAGAAATGGATAAAATTTCCTATAAACTGTATCGTTATCCACAGCTGGCAAGGGATTTAAATTCACTTGATAAGGATGCTGTGGAAAATCTGCAGAAGGTAGAGTTTCTATTTGCAAAAATAAATACAGAATTATCATGGATAAACTCTGAACTTAGAAATAATAGGGAAAAAATAGAAAAATGGATAGTTAAAAAAGAATTTTCAGACTACAGATTTGGAGTGGAAAACCTATTCAGGCTTCAGAAGCATATACTGAAGGAAAATGAAAGTAAACTTCTTTCATTTTACAGTTCATATATGTCAGCACCGAGAACGATATATTCTGAAATAACTGTAACTGATGTGGAATGGCCAACAATAAAATTAAGCTCAGGGGAAGAAGTAGAAGTAACACCTGCAAACTACGGGAAAATACTGACTAAAAATAGAAATCAGGAAGATAGAAAACTAATGTTTGAAAATTATTACGGATTGTATAAGAAAAGGGAAAATACAATTGCGGCAGTGTATAATTCACTTTTACAGAGGGATATAGCATCAATGAAATCCCATAACTATGAGACTTTTCTATCAAGTTTTCTGGAAGGGAACAACATTCCTGAAAAGGTTTATCTAAATCTTATAAATACTGCAAAAAAGAATACGGAACCTTTAAAGAGATACCTGAAATTAAGAAAAAAAATATTAGGTCTGAAAAAATATCATAATTATGATGGTTCGATAAATCTTGTTGAATTTGACAAGGACTATGAATATGATGATGCGAAGGAAATAGTGCTGAAGTCAGTGGCTCCTCTTGGAGAAGAATATACAGAAAAAATGAAAAAGGCAATAAGCGAAGGTTGGCTTGATGTTTTTGAAGCAAAAGGTAAAAGAAGTGGAGCATATTCTGCCGGAGTTTACGGTGTACACCCTTACATGCTTTTAAATTATAATAAAACATTGGACAGTGTATTTACTTTGGCACATGAACTTGGTCATACTTTACATACGCTTTATTCTGATGAAAATCAGCCATTTTCAACTTCTGATTATACAATATTTGTGGCTGAAGTAGCTTCAACATTTAATGAAAAACTTCTGCTTGACTACATGCTTGAAAATACAGAAGATCCTGTTGAAAAAATAGCACTGCTTGAACAGGAAATAGGAAATATAGTAGGAACATTCTATTTTCAGGCACTTCTTGCAGACTATGAATATCAGGCACATGAACTGGTAGAAAAAGGTGAGCCTGTAACTGCTGAAGTTTTAACTGGAATTATAGAAAAATTATTTGATGAATATTATGGTAAAAATGTTGAAAAGGAAGAGCTTCTATATGTATTGTGGGCAAGAATTCCACACTTCTTTAACTCTCCTTTCTATGTATACCAGTATGCAACTTGTTTTGCATCATCGGCAATACTTTATGATAAAATAATAAAGGAAAAGGATGAAAAGAAAAGAAATGCTTCATTGAAAAAATATATAGGACTTCTTTCTTCAGGAGGAAGTGACTTCCCAATGAACCAGCTTAAAAAAGCGGGAGTTGATTTATCTAAAAAAACTGCAATAGAAGAAGTTGCAAAACAGTTTGATATTCTGCTTGATAAACTGGAAATAGAAATAAAAAAACTGAAAAAATAGATGCTGTTTATAGAATGAAGGATACAGAAAATAAATACTGAAAAGTATAAAGGTATATTTTAGTATGATTTCTCCTTTTTATTTATACAATCTATGATACTATAAAAATTTTAAAAAATTTTGAAATTTTCATTTTTCTTTAAGCTTAAAGTATTAAAATAGAAAAAATAAATGGAAGGGAGAAATTTCTATGTCTAAAATAAAAGAAAAAATAAAAAGTTTTTTACCTGATATGAAAAAAGCAATTGAAAGGTTTCCATTGACAGTTTTTTGCAGTGTTGTGGTTTTTATACTTTCAGTTTATCTTGTAGAAAATCCTGAGTTAAAAAATGAAAATCTGCTAAATGAACTGCATAAAATGGTAATTCTATTAGGAATGAGTATTCCTTTAACTTTGGCATTGGAACTGGCAAGGGAAAAATATCTTTCAGGAAAAAATAAATGGGTAATAAGATTTATAAATGCACTGATTACACTTGTTTTTATAATTTTCTACAGATTTTATTATTTATCTGGTAAAAATGACAGCTCTACTTTAGATAGTTTGGAGCAGTTAATGGCAACAGGGATAATATTTTTCCTTTGTTTCCTGCTTGTACCGGTTATAGGAAAAAAAGATGAGGAAGAAAAATATTTTCAGAGTGTCATTGTTGATAAAACAGTCACTATATTATTTTCAGTAGTTTTATTCTTAGGACTTATTGCTGTATTTGCTACAATTGACGGACTTTCACTAATAAAATTAGATAGCAACATATACATTGAAACATGGTTATTCGTAGTATTTGTATTTTCAGTAATATTTTTTCTTTCAAAACTTAAAAAAGTTGATGAAAGTTTAGAAAACTATGAAATTCATAAAATTTTCAAATTTCTGATATATTTTATCGTAATACCGTTAATAACAACATATACAGGTATTTTATATGTATATTTTGGTAAAATGCTTATAACTAGAAGCTGGCCACAGGGACTTGTATCCCACCTGATTCTATGGTATACAATTTTCAGCCTGTTCATAATGATAATGGTGACTCCTATGGCGAAAAAAGATTCGGTGGCAAGAGTATTTAAAAAGTATTTTCCTTTTGCTTCACTTCCGCTACTGGTACTTTCAATAGTTTCAATATCAAAAAGGATTTCCCAGTATGGAGTGACACCTTCAAGATATTTTGTAGTTTTATTGGCAATGTGGCTTATATTCTGTATGGTAAGCAGTATTTTCAAGGCAAGGCTGAGTATTATACTGATTTCTCTTATTACAGTTGTGTATATTAGTGTTTTCACTCCTGTAAACAACAGAAGAATCACTCTTATGAGTCAAAATAAAAGGTTTGAAAAAATACTTGTTAAACATGGTCTTCTAAAGGATGGAAAACTTGTAAAAAAACCTGAATTGGCCAAAGAAAAGAAGTATGAAGTTACAGATGTGCTAAACTATATTTTAGGAATTAATGATAGAAGAAATGATATAGAAAATCTTAAGCCTTTTGGAAAAGCAGATGGAAAACCTTATAAAGACAGGGAAGAATTTGAAAAAAGCCTTGGGATAGATACTGCATGGTATCAATATTCTGACTTTGTATCAATAGGAGACAGCTATTTTGTAACGTTCGGAATAAATGAAAATGTTTTAGTTAGTCAGTATAACGGTATAGAAGAAGTGAAGGAATATGATTATGCAATTACTAATCTGGAAAGTTACTTTACAGATAATAACAATGTAAAAGAATTTTTTGGAAAGTACCCTGTAAAACTTTCACAGGAAGGAATTGCTGTTTATGACGGAAAAATTGAAGATAATAAAGAACTTATAAAAGTCAATATGCCGGAAATTATTGACAAAATTATTAAAAATCCTGAAATACAGCAGAGAGTTAATAAACGTAAAGATGAAATAAAAGATTCTGTAGTACCTGAAAAGATTCTGGAGTTCACAGGAGAAAATGAAAAAGTAAAATATAAAGTGAAGGTAATAGAAATTTCAGTTACAGGAGAAGAACATAAGGCACCGAGAGTATCAAAATATTATTATAGTTTCTATTACAGTATAAAAAATAACTAAAAAATAGAAAATGTACCAAAAAACTTAACAAGGGTTGGAGGTACATTTTTAATTATAAATATAAAATTTGAAATAATTGTTATTATAGGGTATACTAAAAAAAAGGATAAAACTAACATTTAAATAAAGAAAGGCAGGAAATTGAAATGTACGATACATTAAAAGAAAGATTTTTGAAGTATGTAAAAATTGAAACAAGATCAAATGATGAAAGTGAAACAATACCGACAACGCAGACACAGGTAGAATTTGCAAAAATGCTGAAGGCTGAACTGGAAGAAATAGGGCTTGAAAATGTATTTATAAATGATGCTTGCTTTGTAAATGGTACATTACCATCAAATACAGATAAAAAGGTTCCTGTAGTAGGATTTATCGCACATATGGATACAGCAGATTTTAATGCTGTAAATATAAATCCTCAGATAATTGAAAACTATGACGGAAAAGACATAGTGCTAAATAAGGATTTAGGAATAACAATGCATGTGGATGAATTTCCAAATTTGAAAAATTATGTAGGAAAAACACTTATTACTACAGACGGAACTACACTTCTTGGTGCAGATGATAAATCAGGAATAGTGGAAATTATAGAAGCTGTAAAATATCTTAAAAATCATCCTGAAATTAAACATGGAGATGTAAGGGTAGCCTTTGGACCTGATGAAGAAATAGGAAGAGGGGCAGATAATTTTAATGTAAAAGAATTTAATGCGGACTTTGCCTACACAATGGACGGAGGACCTGTAGGGGAACTGGAATATGAAAGTTTCAATGCGGCAGAAGCAATTTTTACAATAAAGGGGAAAAGTGTGCATCCAGGAACTGCAAAAGGTAAAATGGTAAATGCAAATACAATTGCAGTTGAACTGGCTTCATTATTCCCGGCAGATGAAGTTCCTGAAAAAACAGAAGGATATGAAGGGTTCTATCTGCTTGAAAGAATGAAAACAACAATTGAAGACGCTGAACTGACATATATTCTAAGAGATCATGATAAGGAAAAATTCCTTGCAAAGAAAAAATTTGCAGAAGATGTCGCTAAAAAAATAAATGAAAAATATGGAGAAGGAACAGTAAAAGTAAGCTTGAAGGATCAGTATTACAATATGGGGGAAGTTATAAAAAATCACATGAATGTAGTGGAAATTGCAAGAGAAGCTATGGAAAATCTTGGAATTAAGCCTATTATAAAAGCTATCCGTGGTGGTACTGACGGTTCAAAAATTTCATTTATGGGACTTCCTACACCAAATATATTTGCTGGTGGAGAAAATTTCCATGGAAAATATGAATTTGTTGCACTTGAAAGCATGGTACAGGCAACAGATACAATTATAGAAATAATAAAATTAAATGAGCAAAAAGGATAACCCCTTGTACTAATTACAAGGTGATAATGTAAAATAAAAAAAATAATAGTTATGAATTATTAAACAATTTTACAATATAAAACAGGAAATGAGTTGTAGAAAAAATTATTGTCTGAGCTTTTTAAAGCGAGTTTATAATTTTTTCTTAATGAATGACTGTTTTATATGAGTAAAATTTTGATAAATGAATAACTATTATTTTTTTGGCTTGATATTATTAATTTTTAATGCAGCTGATTAAATCCTTCCCCAAAAACTTTCGAAGTTTCTGTAACTGTTACGAAGGCACGTGGGTCATTTTCCTTTAAAAATTTTCTTAGTGCAATAAACTGTCTTCTGTCAAGTATAACAAGAAGAATATCTCTTTCTGCCCCTGAATATCCTCCAACAGCTTTAAGAATTGTACATCCTCTGTCAAAGTCCTTCAGAATGTATTCTATAACAAGTTCTTTCTGTGATGTTATTACCATAACCTGTTTACTTGAGTAAAATCCGTCAATTAGTTTATCAGTTAAAAAACCTGAAAAATAGACACTCAGTAAACCTACAAGTGCTAATTCAATACCAAAAGAGAACATGGCAAGAATTGTGACAGTGGCATCTACCATAAAATTAGACATTCCGTAACCTATATGAAAATATTTCTGGATAATCTTTCCAATTATTGAAGTTCCTCCTGTTGAGGCTTCAAACATATAAAGTATTGAAGTCCCGACAGATGCAAAGACACTTCCAAATATAGTTGCTAATATTAAATCATCTGTAAAAGCCTGATTAGGAGCAAATTTTTCAAATAGTCCTAAAAAAAGTGATAAAAGTATAGTTGCGTAAATACTTTTAATTCCAAATTGTCCACTTATCATTACAAATGCCATGGAAAATAGTATAACGTTACCAATTGTAACAATAATACTGCTAGGTATGTTAAACATGTGGGTCATAATTAGGGCAAATCCTGTAATTCCTCCACTGGCTATTTTATTCGGGAAAAAGAAAAATTGTAGCCCGACTGATAATATAAATACTCCAAGTGTAATAACCGCATATTCTTTTGTAGTTTTTATAATATTGTATTTCATTTTCTTCTCAAATCTCCTATTCCTATAAAATTATTCTGCTCTATTATAATGATTTGTGTTATTGATGTCAAGATAAATTTCTTTTAATTATAACTTTGGTAAAAAATATTACGGGAAAAGTATAAAAAAAATGAATAGGAAATATTAGAAAAATAATTGAAATTATTGATAAAATTGTGATAGAATAATATAATTTTATTAATATATCAATATATTTTTCATCCAGATTGGAAGACGGCTCATCAAGTACTATGATTTTACATCCTGAAATATAGCAGGATGCCACACATAGAATCTGCTTTTCTCCACCCGAGAGTTTGAAAATGTTCCGACCAAGCAGATTTTCAATTTCA
>CALEXX010000001.1 GCA_937925095.1 uncultured Leptotrichia sp. | reverse complement strand
CAAAGGGAGCAGACTGTAAATCTGCCGGCTCAGCCTTCGAAGGTTCGAATCCTTCCCTCACCACCATTTTTTATTAATAAGAAAAAATAAATGTGATAATAAAATTTCTTTATAATTCATAGGAGGAATTACAATATGGTTAGAAAGTTAAAGGGAGCAAGTACTTCTAAAGGGGGAAATCAGCAAGATATAATTAGACAAGCTCAAGCTATGCAGCAGGAAATGCTGAAAATACAGGATGGATTGAAGGACAAATTTGTTGAAACTTCAGTTGCCGGTGGAGGAATAACTGTTAAAGCTAATGGACAGAAACAACTGGTTGACCTGTCAATTTCAATGGATGTATTAAAAGATGCAGTTGAAGAAGGAGATACTTCTATAGTTTCAGATTTAATAATAAATGCAGTAAATGAAATTTTAGAAAAAGCTGAAGAAATGGCTGAGAAAGAAATGGAAGTAGTAACTGGTGGAGTAAGTATTCCAGGATTATTCTAAAATTAATTAAAAAATATAAAGTATAAAACCAGAGTTTTCTGGTTTTTTTTCTATCTAAAATATTTGTATATAAAATATTGAGATAATAAAAAAAATATGATTTTAAAATTATTTGGAAGTTTAGTGAAAGGGAAATAGAAAAATGAATAAATACACTTTGAGGGAAAAAATAGAAAAAAATTTGGAGATTCTTAACAATGGGCTTGTTGGGAAGGAAAAAGTCATGAAGTTAGGACTTCTCAGTATACTTTCAGGAGAAAATATGATTCTTGTAGGACCTCCTGGGACAGCAAAAAGTGAAATTTCAAGAAGACTGAGGGAAATACTGGCTGACTCTGGCAGTGAAACTTATTTTGAATATCTCTTTACAAAGTTTACTACACCTGAAGAAATATTTGGACCTTTATCGATAAAACAGCTCCAGAATGATAAATTTGAAAGAAATACGGAAGGATATATGCCTTCCAGCAGAATTGTCTTTTTAGATGAGATTTTTAAGGCAAATTCTTCTATACTTAATACACTTCTTACAATATTAAATGAAAGGGTTTTTCATAATGGTCTAAAAAGGGAAAAAACCCCTCTAATTTCGCTTATAGGGGCATCTAATGAACTTCCATTTGAAAATGATGAACTGACGGCCTTATACGACAGATTTTTAATAAGGGCGGTAGTTGGTTATGTAAGTGATGATGAGATAGAAGAACTTCTGGATATAAAAGAAACAGAGATGGAAATACCTGCTGAAATAAAATTTACAGAATCTGATTTAAATGAAATAAGAAATGAGTCAGAAAAAGTAAGGGTAACTTCCGGTATAAAAAGAACAGTTATGCAGATAAGGCAGGATTATAATAAAATTTTTGCTGAAGACAATCATGAAATAATTTCTGACAGGAAGCTTGTGAAGATGGTAAAATTACTTAAAATTTCTGCATATTTAAATGGAAGGGATAAGGTGGATTTTTCAGATTTAATGCTTTTAACAAACTGTCTGTGGAATAATCCTGAAAATATTGAGAAGGTTACAAAGCTTGTTTTAGAAGTGGTAAAAAGAAATGTTGCAAAGGATGAGGAATAATCCGGAAGTTAATCCGTATTGGAAAAATTGGAAGCTGGTAAGATAAGAGGACAGACCAGGAAAATGCAGAGACATAAAGTGAAGGTATAAAATATAGAAAAAGTTAAAAAATACAGTAAGAGTCAAAAGAAAGGAGAGATACAGACAAAGAAAAAGTTTTAGACTGTCTGTAAAAAGGTACATGACAATAGACGAAATAAAAGGTATTACTGAAGAGGAAATAAACCTTGAGATATTAGGGATATTAAATGAAGAAAAGGAAATAAACCTTCTTGAAATGACAAGGGAATGTGAAAAGGCTGACAGGAAGCAGTTTATGAATTTTGTTTTTAGAGAACTTATAGATATGGAAGACAATGATATTGACAGAAACATAGAAGATTTCTATCGTGACAGGAAACTGAAGATTATTTATATGGATAGGCTTTATATACAGTCAAATATTATAATATTATTTAATACAAAGGATTCAGGGCTTTTCTTTGCAAATGAATTCTGGGCGTATAACAACAAAGGGGTAAATAAAAGGGATTTGACTATTGAAACAGTTCAGAAGATAGTGAGAAAAATGTCAGAAATAATTTTAAAGGAAAAAAATACAAGGAAAGAAATTGAAAATTTTCTGGAAAATAACAGGACTGGCTCTGAAGAAAGAATAATGAATGAGCTTCTGCTGAAGCAGATTAATGATAATATATGGTTGTAAAAAGAGAAAGGAAATAGAACATTGAAAATAGAAGTTTCGCTGACATCACATCTTGTAAAGCCAATAAAATACTATATAAACAGTATCTACAGAAAAAAGGTTGTTCCTAAGGAAGGAAGTATAATATACAGTGATTTTGGTTCTGCTGGAGTTTATATTGGTGATGACAGGATTGTGACTATAAATGAAAATGGATTGTCAGTTGAAGATGATGAAGTGAAATGCATGACAATAGAGGAATTTATAAAAAATTCCCATTTTCCCGAAAGTCTGTATGTTTCATCAAATGAGGAAGGGGCAATTGAAAATAGAAAGGTTGCAGAAGCCGCAGAAAGATATATTGGAGAAAAGAATAAATACAGGCTTGTATTTAAAGATAGTGCCAGTTTTGTAAAGAAATGCCTTGATTATTCAGAAGAGAATTTTTTTGGGCAGTCGGAGGATATTACTGAAAGCAATATGAGTGAACTGGGACTTTTAAAACAGAAGGCGAAAAACAAGGTAGGAGCTGTAAAGTGGTTTTTACAGGATTTAAGGGATTATAATTTTGAATATGATAAAATATCTGATGAAACGCTATATGAGAAGAATTTTTCCATAAATGAAGTTTCAGACAGTGAAAAGGAAGAATTTAGAAAGCTGAATGTAGGAAAGATTATAAAAAATTATGAGGAAGTTCCCCTAAATGATGATATAATGAAGCATCTTAACAGGGAATACAGGGAGATGCTGGATTTTTTCAGGGAAATAAATAGCGAAAAAATACCGGATCCTGTCATAAAAATTGTAATAAAAATTATTAAAGTGCTTGAAGAAATAATACTTGGATATGAGCAGAATGAAAATTCAGTAAAGGGTCTTGGAGGAGACTTTACTTTTAAGCAGCTTAAGGAAATGGGAGATGAGTTTAGGCATCTTGTACAGGAAATGAATAGAAACAGGCATATAAAAGATGTACTGAAAAGGCTTGGAAAAGGAAATACATCTGTTGAGAAAAAGGATAAAAGTAAGGTTGCAAAAATAAAAAAGGATGAACTTTTTGGAATAAATAAGAGTGGAAATATATCTAGAATGCTTCCGTCAGAGCTTTTAAATCTTGAAGATGAGAATCTGAAATATCTTTTTTATGCAAAATATCTTGAAAACAGTCTTTTAACTTATGAAATTAAGGGAAAAGATGAAATTGAAAAAAATGAGGCGGAAGAAAAAATAAGTAACAAAGGCCCAATTGTAGTATGTCTTGATACTTCAGGAAGTATGAAGGGAACCCCTCTTTTAAGGGCAAAAGCACTGGTACTTTCAATTATAAAAATATTAAGGGATGAAAATAGGGAATTATATGTTATACTATTTGGAGCGAAAGGTCAGTTTCAGGAAATTTCACTTGAGGGTGAGGAAGATATAACTAAAGCGGTAAAATTTCTTAAAAAGAGCTATGAAGGGGGAACTGATTTTGAAACTCCTCTAAGACGGGGAATAGAAATAATTTCCGAAAAGGAAGTTTATAAGAAGGCTGACATATTAATGGTAACAGATGGTTCATGCCGTATATCCTATCAGTTTAAAAGAATATTGAAGGAAGAAAAGGAAAGACTGGATTTTAAAATATATACTGTTATATGTGAAGCCGACAGGGTGGAAAAGGACTTCAGTGATGGAGTTATAGTTATTTAACTTACAAAAAGAAGAAAGGAAGGAAAATGGAGAAAAAAAATATAAATAAAATGATATTTTTAATGTTTTTATGTATTATTGTCTATAATTTGGCACATCCGGCAACTCCGGGACTTATAGAACTGAGAAACTGGAAAAAAAGTATTTCTGGAGAATTTCTGGCGGTAATGAGTACGGCAATGTTTATTTCATCACCGTATTTAGGGGCATTGGCTGATAATATAGGAATGAAAAGGATATTTGTCTTTATGCCACTTATGTACGGAACTGCACAGGTATTTTTTGGATTTGTAAACTATCTGCCAGTAATTTTTCTGGCAAGGGCTTTTTCAGGATTTGCTTCAGGTGGTACATATGCAGTAGCTTTTGGATATGTTAGCCATCTGTCATCGAAAGAAACAAAAAGTAAAAATATAGCAAAAGTCAGTTCGGCTGCAGTAATTGGAGGGGCAATAGGTCAGAAAATAGGAGGAATGGTTGCAAAAATAGATACAAGATATCCTTTTGGACTGCAATTTATATGCGGATGTACAGTTTCTCTGCTTATATTTTTAATTTTAAAGGAAATTAAGGATAAAAAGTATAATGAAGGGGAATCAAAGGAAAAGAAAAATCTTAATCCTTTTGCAACATTCAGATATATATTTGAACTTGATAACTATTCAAAATTTTTCTGTTTTATAATATTCCTTTCAAGTATTGGAATATATTCGTATGCAAGTGCCCTGAACTATTTTCTGAAGTTTCAGATTAAGGTAACTTCAGATACAATTGGAACATTTGTTATGTTTTCTTCGCTTCTTGCGTTTTTGGGAACAAGTGTCATTTTAGTAAGACTTATTACAAAATATGACGAAAAATTGGTACATAGAATTATGATTTTTATTGGTATAATACTGATGTCAATTATATTGTACAGACTTAATCTTGGAACAGTTTCATATGTACTGATGGCAGTGTATACAATGACTTATGAAATAGTCAGATCTCTTGGAAACAGTATCATTGCACATAGATATAAAAATGAGCAGGGGAAAATACTGGGAGTAGCTTCTGCCGTAGGATTTTTAGGAAATGCAATAGGTTCGCTGCTGTCAGGATATCTGCTTAATGCAAATTCACAATTGCCTTTTATAGTAAATATTTCCATAATGTCTGTTGTACTTGTGTTTCTGATTATTCAGACAGTTACTGTTAAAAAATAGGATGTTTTCTTTGACAGGGGAAAATTCTAAATTATAATATAAAAAATGATGTTTTGAATTAATTTTCTTAACATCATTTTTATTTTCTATCTACCTGAAACAAATACATCTAATATTTGTTTAGAGAAATTTTTTAGTCTTTTATATCTTATATTTGAAGTTATTATCACTTTTATAAATAAAATTATATTTAAGAAAATACATTGAGAGAGAAAAAATTGTATTTCATTTATTTCATTTACTGTGAAAAGTGTTATTATAAAAAATAAGTTAATAATTAAAAACATATAATTTGATATTGTTGTTTTACTGCTCCATCTAAAATCTTTTTCTAATAGGATATTTATCAGGAAATTCTTCAGGATGATATTTTTTCAGA
This sequence comes from uncultured Leptotrichia sp., assembly GCA_937925095.1. Classification (GTDB taxonomy): domain Bacteria; phylum Fusobacteriota; class Fusobacteriia; order Fusobacteriales; family Leptotrichiaceae; genus Leptotrichia_A. The sequence goes on along the minus strand of CALEXX010000001.1, from coordinate 21,910 downwards.
ATTCTGGAATATGCGGCTTTTATGGCTTTCCTGTTTGTTGTCAAATCTATTTCCAATATTTTAAAAGCTTCATTCAAATCCAAATTTATCACTCCTTATATATTAAACCTATCCTTTTAGTTGAATTCCTTTATTTTATAAACTTTATTTTTATCCTTTATTTTATATCCATTGTCACTTTTATTATAATAGATATCAAGAGTTTTTACATCTACTCCCTTTAGAATTTTACCTTTATAATAGGCATTATTCTTATCCTTTGTATATTCTTCATCAAGAACTTCAAAAGTTTCAGCATCAACATTTTTATTTTCTAACAGAATAAATTTTGTATTATCATTTTCATTTTCGGTAAAATAGTAAAAATCTTCATTTTGCCCTACTAAAGAAGAGGATATCACTTCGAAGTTTTCAGGTTTGAAATTTTCCAGTTTTTTATTTCTATAATAAATATTGTTTTTATCCTTGTAGAATTCATTTTCCAAAACTTCAGTACTATTTACATCTATACCGTTTATTTTATGGGTTTTATAATATACTCCCGTTTTATCTTTTCCAATGGAATATCCATCAGGTTCGAAAGTTTTTATATCCGCCCCTTCTATTTTTTGGAAATCATAGTAAACATTGTTTTTATCTTTTGAATATTCAGCGTAATTTTCAAAAGATTGTAAAGTTTTTAAATCAATTTCGGGTGAAAGCTCAACTTTTTCAACAACAAGGTCATCATTAAACAGATAAAAGTGATGTATTCCATTTTTATCCTTTACATGTGTATAATTTACAAATGGTTCAAAAGTTTTAGGATCAATTCCTTTCATTGGAACATTTCTATAATAAACATTATTTTTATCTTTAGTAAAAGCGGCATCTATCTCTTCAAATGTTGCAGGATCAATACCTGACAATCTATTTTCCTTCTTATAAATGGCATTTTTGTCTTTTCCCAAAGTATAGCTGATTCCTTCAAAGGTTTTCGGATCTGCCCCTTTTAATTTTGTCATTGTACCTTCATATTCATCATAGTAATAGACCCCATTTTTATCCCGATAATATTCATTTTTTGAAACTTCCTCAAAAGTATTGAAATCAGCATTTTGAAGTTTTTTCATTTCTCTATTTACAAAATAATATACCCCTTTGTCATCTTTAACAACAAATTCACCTGAACCAATGAGTTTAAAAGTTTTTGTATTTATCCCTTTTATTTTTTGGTTGTAAAAATATAGGTTATTTTTATCTTTTCCGTATACAGAGTCTATTTCAAAAGTGTCACGGTCTGCTCCAGCTAATTTTTCTATTTGAATAACAAAATCATCGTTATCATTTTCTGCATCATCTTCATTTTCAATATTGTTATCTATGGATTTCTGTTCACTTGCTGTATAATTGATAAAATAGACATTATTCTTATCCTTTAAATAAAAAATAGCAAAACTTTCTTCTGCAGCTACAACTTCCAGCGTATCCATATCCATTTCTTTAGGTTTTATAGATTTTGCTACGATTTCATCATTTTCATATTTAGCCATATAAATGCCATATTTATTTATAAGTAAAGCTGGCACAAATAATTGAACGATAGCATAGCTACCCTCAGGTTTGAAACCTTTAATTTTCATGAGTCCATCATTTGATATATAAAAAGTATTATTTTTATCCTTTGCAAAATAAAAACCTTCTACCTGGAAAGAATTCACATCCACATTTTCTACTTTTTTATTTCTATAATAAATATTATTTTTATCCCTTGCAAAATCATCATTTTCTTCAAAAATTTTAAAAGTCCTGAAATCTACGTTTTTTACAATTTCCTTTCGTTCAGGTTCTGTAGTTTCATCAGTAAAATAAATCGTATTTTTTTCTTTAATATAACCTCCATTTATAATGCTTCCTGACAAAATAAGCAATATTAAAATTTTTAATAAATTCTTTCTGGTTTTCATAGTGTCTTCTTCTTTCTCATTAAATTTCCTTTGTTTTTAAATAAAACGGCATAAGCAGTCTGAAACCTTTTAAAAATTCCTGAGTTAAATCTTCAGGTGTTTTAAATTTACTGATTTCTTCCACATCGTATTTAACCAGAACCTTTCTTATGAGTCCATTTTTCATATCTTTAAGGAGTATTTCCCTGTTTGTTTTGTTTCCTTCTATCCTTTGGAGTTTACAGTCATCTTTGCTGTTTTTATATTGAACAAAATAATATAAAGGTGGCTCAATCGGCAAATCTAACACTTTATTCTGCCTTTCAAGGGTATTTTTTCCAATTTTTCTTTCTATAAAGCCAACCTCAAGTGAGATACCGACTTTCTTAGTTTTCTCATTTTTAAAAACTCTAAGTGCAAATTCAGGTTCTTCCACACTTTCGTCTTCCCTTTTGAAAAATACCCACAGAAAAGGTCTTGCAATCTGTGCTTGATTCATCCAGCTGCTGACTTTCTGCACATGAAAATTATCCAGTTTTTCTTCCAGAGATTTGGCAATCTGTGTGAAAATTTTTCTTGCTTCCTGTCCATTTTCACGGAAAAGCTCCATATCTTCTTTCAGGTCTCCTGCCTTTTCAGGTTTTATATATTTCTTTTCAGCATAATCTGTGTATCTGATAAGTGGTGTATAATCAAATTTCTTATTCATTTTATTTATCCTTTTCAATTTTATTTTTTAGATTATAGCATATTTTTGAACATTTTACTTTTATTTCTTTAATTTTTATAATATTTAGTATAAAATAAATATTCATATGTAAAAAACTATCTAAATATGGCTTAAAGATATCTTAATCCATAAATTAGATAGTTTTTAATTAGATATGTTAGATAAATTTTAAGAAAACAGCTTAAGAAAAGTGCTGCAGATTTTTAAACTTCAAACAGTTTATTTATTTCATTAATAGTATTTTCAACATTTCCTGAAGAAGTTAAATCAACAATACTTGTTCCTACAATGACTCCGTCAGCATATTGTCTCATATTTTTTACATCTTCATTGGTTCTTATTCCAAATCCTAGTGAAACAGGGAGTTTGGAAGCATTTTTTATTTCTGAAATGAAGTTTTTCAGCCTTTCTAGATTAACCTGTTTTGTACCGGTAACTCCCAGAGAACCGATTGCATATATGAAACCATCTCCCAGTGATGCAATTTTTGAAATTCTTTCTTCAGAAGTAACACTTACAAGCGGAATAAATGCAATATTATTTTTTTTCAGTTTTTCTGAAATATCGTGTGCTTCTTCAAAAGGAAGATCAGGAATAATAATTCCTTTAATACCTGATTTTACGCATTTTTTAATAAAATTATCGATTCCATAGGCAAAAACGAGGTTATAGTAAACTAGAAAAACTAAAGGTTTTGTAATGTTATCCTTTACTGAAGTCAAAAGTTCAAATACAGTATCAGTAGTAATTCCTGCTTCTGAAGCTATAAATGAAGCATTTGAAATAAGTTTTCCATCAGCAAGCGGGTCAGAATAAGGAATTCCTATTTCCAGAATATCTATAGAAGTACTATCCAGCTTAAGTAAAAACTCCTTAGTAAAATCAATACTAGGATAACCAGCTACAATATAGCCTATATTAACTTTTTCTTTTTCTTTAAATATATCAGAAACATTTTTATTCATTTACATTTTCTCCCTTCAATATGGAAAATACAGTATGCATATCCTTGTCTCCTCTTCCTGAAACATTTACGATTATTGTTTCCCTTTTATCCTTTGGCAATGCAGGGCATAGTTTTTCAAGGTATGCAAGGGCGTGGGCACTTTCAATGGCAGGAATAATTCCTTCTTTTCTTGTGGTAAGAATAAGTGCTTCCATAGCTTCATTATCAGTTATTGCCGCATAGGATACTCTTCCAGTTTCAAATAAATGAGCATGTTCAGGCCCTACTCCAGGATAATCAAGGCCTGCAGAAATTGAATGAACAGGACTTATCTGACCATACTTATTTTGAAGTACATATGTCTTCATTCCATGAATAATTCCTTCCTTACCTAAAGTAAGTGTAGCGGCATGCATATCTGTTGTAATACCGTGACCTCCTGCCTCCACTCCGTAAAGTTTTGTAGTTTCATCATTAAGGAATCCTGAGAATATTCCTATGGCATTACTTCCTCCACCTACACAGGCAATGACATGGTCGGCATGTTTTCCAAGACTTTCTATCTGTTTTCTTGCTTCAGTTCCGATAACTGACTGGAAATCCTTTACCATTGAAGGATAAGGATGAGGACCTACAGCAGAACCTATTACATAAAAAACATTTTCTATTTCTGCAACCCATGACTGTATAGCTGCAGTTGTGGCTTCCTTAAGAGTTTTTAAGCCGTCTTCTACAGAAACAACCTTTGCTCCAAGAAGTTCCATACGGAAAACATTAAGTTTCTGTCTTTCAATGTCAACAGCTCCCATATATACATCGCATTCAAGACCAAGAAGTGCCGCGGCAGTGGCAGTGGCAACCCCATGCTGTCCTGCACCTGTTTCGGCTATAACTTTCTTTTTCCCCATTCTTTTAGCAAGTAGAACTTGACCGAGGGCATTATTTATCTTGTGAGCTCCTGTATGGTTTAAATCCTCCCTTTTCAGATAAATATCATGACCATAGTGGTCACTAAGATTTTTTGCATAAAATAACGGTGTTTCACGTCCTACATAGTTTTTAAGGAGATACTGGAGTTCTTCCTGAAATTCCTTGTCATTTTTGACTTTTTCATATTCTTTTTCCAGCTCTATCAGGGCAAACATTGCAGTTTCAGGAACATATTGTCCTCCAAATTTCCCAAAATAGGCTTTTTCGTTAAAATTATTATTTTTAGGATTATTTTTCATCTTGTTTTCCTTTCTTTCATATAATTAAATTCAATAGATAAATTTTACTGTAAATTCTTATTTCTTATTTCAGATATTACTTCTTCAATCAGTTTTCTGTTTTTACGATTATTTATTTCAACTTTGCTGTTTACATCAAGTATGGCAGGACTGTATGAAAGGGCTTCAGCTATATTTTCCTTTTCAAGTCCTCCTGCAAGGATAAAAGAGTATTCTTCCATATTGCTTAATATATTCCAGTCAAATACAATTCCATTTCCACCGGCATTTACTCCCTTCGCATCAAATAATGGAAATTCAATATATTTACTGTATTCTTTTATTTCAGGCAGGCTGTCCTTTACGCTGAAGGCTTTCCATATTTTTATTTTTTTATTATATTCCTTTTCATATTCCTCAAGTTCTAAATAGAGTTCTTCACAGTATTCGGGAGTTTCGTTTCCATGCAGCTGAACAGTATCAATGTCAGTTTTTTTGATTATATCAATAATATTTTCAATCTTTTCATCGAGAAAAACTCCAACTGTCTTTTTTTCTGCTGAATGTGCAATTCCGGTAATTTTTTTTGCAAGTTCATTAGAAACAAATCTTGGACTTTTTGAAACAAAGATACATCCAAAGTAATTAACTGGTAAATCTTTTAATTCCTCAATTTCCTCAATACTTCTTATACCACATATTTTCAGTCTGGTAAACCTGTTATTATTCATATTTCTTCCTTTCCTATTTTAAAATATCAGTCCCTTCATAAGAGCTTCTCCAATAAGAAGGGCATCAACATTAAGATTTTCTGCATATTTCAAGTCATCCTTAGATAAAAATCCGCTTTCGCTGACAAGAATAATATTTTTAAGAATTTCTTCAGGAATAAATTTTATAAGTTCCCCTGTTGTTTTTATATCTGTATTGAAGGTATTAAGATTACGGTTGTTTATTCCCAGTATTTGTAAATCCGGTATTTTCAAAGCCCTTTCAAGTTCGCTTTTATCGTGAATTTCCACCAATACATCAAGTTCAAGTTCGTGAGCCAGACAGTGCAGTCTATGCAGTTCCTCATCATTTAACATTCTAACTATAAGAAGTATTGCGGAAGCTCCAAGAAATTTAGCATGAGCCACCTGAAAAGGAGTGTAGATAAAGTCCTTTCTCAATATTGGAATATGAGGGAAGTTTTCAGAAACGATTTTTATAAATTCGTTATCCCCTTTGAAATATTCCTCTTCCGTAAGAATAGAAAAGGCTGCAACTCCATTTTCAACATAGTATTTAGCCTGATTTAAAAGGTTGAAGCTGTCATTGGCTATTTTCCCTTTGGAAGGAGACGCCCTCTTGATTTCACCTATTATTTTTAAACCTTTCTGCTTCAAGGCCTCCTTAAAAGATGGTCTTTTATATACCTTTTTTTCCTTTTCCAGCTGTATTTCACGTTTTTCCTTTATTTCAGATAATATATCCATTGTTACCTCACTTTTTTTGTCATAAAATTTTAATTTATTTATCTATTTTCCAGTATATTTTTTGTAAAAATCGTAGACTTTTCCACTGTTTATAGCTTCAAGTATTAAAGGTTTAGCTTCTGCAGGATGTTTAACAAAATCTGCAGTATAAAGGGCAAACATTGCATTCAGGATTACAATATCTGATTTAGGTGAATTTTCTTCTCCTTTAAGGGTTCTTACTAGAATTTCAGCATTTTCCTCAGGAGTCCCACCTTCAATGTCTGCATGAAAGGCCCTCTTAAATCCAAATGTTTCAGGAGAAACAGTGTATTCAAGTATTTTGTCACCTTTTACTTCTACAATTTTTGTTTCATCACAGATAGAAATTTCATCAAGACCGTCATTTCCCCTTACAACAAGTGCATGTTCCCTTCCGAGAAGCTGCAATGTTTCAGCATAAAGTCTATGTACAGGTTCGTGATAAAGTCCCACAAGCTGGTATTTCAGCTTTCTGTTTGGATGAAGAAGGGGTCCGAGCACGTTAAACACAGTTCTTATTCCAAGTCTCTGTCTCACTTCCCTCACTTCCCCTACAAGTTTATGGAAGAATGGTGCATGGAAAAATGCAAGATTGCTGTTTTCAAGTTTATTCAGCTGTGTAATAAGTGATTTTTCCATAGTTAATCCAAGTTTATCAATTACATCGCTGCTTCCGCTTTTACTTGTTACAGATTTATTTCCATGTTTTGCAACTTTTACTCCCATAGCGGCAACGATAAAGGCAACAGTTGTGGAAATATTTATTGTTTTAAGCCCGTCTCCTCCTGTTCCGCAGAGGTCAATCATAGGAGTATCATCTGAAAATGTAGTGCTATACTCTAGAATATTTTTTACAAAGGCTGTAAGGGATTCAGGATATAGACTTTTTTCAGAAATAAGTACAAGGAGCGCTCCAAGTTGTACAATATCATAATTTTTAGAATTTATGACTTCACATATTTCCTTGAAATCATTATCTCCTAAAGGAATGTTATCCTGCAATTTTTTCAGGGATTTCTTGAAAACTTCATCTGCTTTCTTTCTTTCAAGTTCCTCCGTTTTTTTAGTATAGTCTTCTGAAGAAATCTTTTTTGTATTTATGATAAAGTTTCTTATAATATTTTTACCATATTCGGTAAAAAATGATTCGGGATGGAACTGTACCCCGTAAATACTTTTTGTTCTGTGTTCCAGAGCCATTATAATTCCGTCATTGGATTTTGCTGTTACTGTAAGGTCTTCAGGAAGATTTTCTTCACTTACATACAGTGAATGATAACGCATTACATTAAATTTTTCAGGCATGCCCTTAAATAAAATTGAATTTTTATCAGTTACCATAATTTCTGAAGTTTTTCCATGCAGAGGTAGTTCAAGTCTTTCAATTTTCCCTCCAAAAACAAGTCCGAAAGCCTGATGGCCAAGACATATACCAAGTATAGGGATATTATCAATGTTTTTAAGAATTTCAAGACATATACCGCTATCTTTAGGATGTTTAGGTCCGGGAGAAAGGACAATCCTATCAGGATTAAGCTCCCTTATTCCCTCAAGTGTAATTTCATCATTTCTCACAGTTTTTACTTCTTCATTTGTAAGTTCCTTTAAATATTGCTCCACATTAAATACAAAAGAATCATAGTTATCAATAAGTAGTATCATTTTTATTACCCTCTTTCCTTACAGTTGTTTTTAAATATATTCAGGACAGATGCCCTTTTATGAGTTATTTCCTCATATTCCTTTTCTTTTATGGAATCATAGACAATTCCTGCTCCTGCCTGAATAAATACTTTGGAAATGTTATTTCCTTCGGAAGTATTTTTTCCGAAAATATTGTCTGTGGCATTATTTCTGTTTGCAAAAAATGCACTTCTTATAACGATTGCAAGTTGCATATTTCCATTGAAATGAAGGAATCCGATTCCACCTCCGTAAATATTTCTTTTATATTCTTCAAGTTCGCTGATTATTTCCATTGCCCTTATTTTAGGTGCACCGCTTAATGTCCCTGCTGGGAATACGGAAGAAATAATATCGAAAAGTGAAACATCATTCCTTTTCTGGCCGAATACTTCTGAAACAATGTGCATAACGTGCTGGTAATGTTTTACATGCATCATGTTCTTAACTATGACGGAGCCCTGTCTGGCAAATTTTCCTATGTCATTTCTTGCTAAATCCACTAACATTCTATGTTCTGCACATTCTTTAGGATCATTTAGCAGATCCTGTGCGAGAAAGGCATCTTCATTTGCATCTTTTCCACGGGGACGGGTACCTGCAATGGGAGCAATATAAATATTATTGAAAAGAATTTCAGCAAGTATTTCAGGGCTTGATCCTACCACATCTCCATATTTTGTCGGAAAGTGGAACATATATGGGGAAGGATTAGCTTTAGCCAGCTTTTTGTAGAATTCAAGGGAATCAATATTTGATTCAAGGCAGAGCTGTTCACTTAAGACAACTTGGAAAATATCCCCCATTTTTATATATTCCTTAGCTTTTTCCACAATATCATAAAAATGTTCCTTTTCCTTATCTAAATCAGTTTCTATTTTATAAAAAATTTCATTTTCTGCAGGCTTTTCAGTAAAGGATTCATTTTCAAGAAAATTGTAATATTTTTCTTCATCCCCGTAGAAAGTATACATTTTACTGATTTTTGAGTAGTGCAGGTATGCCTTTGCATTTGCAAAAACAAATTGCGGAAATTCAAACTGGCTTTTTTCCTTCTTTTCAATTTTTTCAAAAAAGTGTATAGTTTCATAGGAAAAAATTCCAAAAAGTCCTGCAAATGGGGCGATTGCCTTCTGATTGTTATAAAAAAGTTCAAGTGTTTTATAGCTGTATTCGTGAGAATCTATATAATCACAGTCAATTCCAATTATAATCTGGTTTGCATCTTCAGCCAGATAAGAATTTTTAAATTTATCCCTTATTATTGAGTAGTAGTGTACTGCTTCATTTGTTAACATAACATCCTCCTAATATTTTATTTGGTAAAAAAGAAAGTCCTCCGTAAATAGAGGACTTATAAATAAAGAAAAAGCATCACATTTATACACCGATGCCTTTGCTTACATTTATTATAACAGATAGACTATATAAAATCCTAAATTGCCGGTGAAATATTATTAAACTGTATTTAATATGCTCCACCATAACCAATTTAGTCTTTTCATTTTAATCTCTCCAATCTTTTTTAATTTATTTTATAAAGTAAGTATACAACGAAACTATGTATTTGTAAAATATTATTTTTAAATATCAGATATATATATTGTGAATGATTAGTAAAATTGACATCCTTCAATCCATATGATATAAAAAGGTAAGAACAAAATTAAAAATCAGGAGGAAATAACATGGAAGAAAAATTAGACTTGGAAATGATTGCAATGACACTTATAGGGCGTGCAGGAGAAAGTAAGAGTCTTGCATATCAGGCACTTACTGCAGCAAAGGAAGGTAAATTTGAAGAAGCTGAAGAATTTATGAAAAAAGCAAGCGATGAAATGATAAAGGCACATGAAATACAGACTGATTTAATAGTAAAGGAAGCAGGTGGAGAAAAAATAGATGTAGGTCTCATAATGGTTCATTCTCAGGATCATCTGATGGGAGCAATTTTATTTAAGGATCTTGTAAGGGAATTTATAGACCTTTATAAAAAGCTGAATGAGAAAAAATAAGGGAGGATTTTCTTGTTATGGTTCTGCATAAAAAAAAGCTGTTGGAATACATTATAATAGCTGGATTTATTGGTTTACAGGGATCCTGTGGCGGAAATCCTAAAAATGGGAATTCAGAAACTTCTAAATCAGATAATACTAAAAGTGTGAACAGCGTGACAGGGAAAACTGGAAATAATTCTAAAACGGTAAATTCAACACAGACTGTAAATCCCGATGGAATGACAATAGAAACAAGATACAATGTTCCTGCAGGCTATAAAAGGGTTGCCATTGAAAAAGGAAGCTTTGGATATTTCCTGAGAAATCAGAAACTTAAGCCCTACGGAGAAAAGGCACTGTACTATAACGGACAGGCAAAAAGAAGTGAAGGAATATATGACAGTGTAATTGATGTGGAAATAGGCGACAGAGATTTGCATCAGTGTGCAGATGCCATAATGCTCATAAGGGCAGAATATTTTTATCAGAAGAAGGAGTATGATAAAATTAATTTTAACTTTGTTTCGGGATTTAATGCACAGTACAGTAAATGGATGCAGGGATACAGAATAAATCCAAATGGGAAAGGCTCCTACTATAAGAAGGCTTCCCCATCAAATACTTATAAGGATTTCAGAAGTTTCATGAATATTGTATTTGGATACGCGGGAACATTGTCCATGGAAAAGGAAATGAAACCGCAGTCTCTGGAAAACATGAAAATAGGGGATGTATTCATTATGGGAGGAAGTCCCGGACATGCTGTAATTATTGTAGATATGGCTGAAAACGACAAAGGGGAAAAGATATTCATGCTTGCCCAGTCATATATGCCAGCACAGCAGACACAGATTCTGATTAATCCTACAGATAGAAATATGGGAGTATGGTATTCCCTGAAGGGAAAAACTGTACTTGAAACTCCTGAATGGAGATTTCCGTTAGAAAAATTAAGAAAATTTTGAGGTGAAACTTTGAAAATAGCAGTAATGGCAGGCACTCCCATAGATACAAATATGGGAGCTGTTCTTCTTGAAAAAAATGGGTTTTCTGAAGATGAAATAATAAAAATACCAATATCTGAAAATCCTGTAAAACAGACAATATTTCAGACTTCAGAAACAGAGTACAAGGAAAGAATAATAAACAGTCACATAGATAACATAAAAAATGAAGATTGCAATGTACTTTTTGTATACTGCAATTCATTAAGTGGAGCAGTGGATTTTGAAAAACTGGGAAAGAAAAATAATATAAAAATAGTCACTCCGATGCAGATTTATAGGGAAATAGCAGGTAAATATGAAAAGATAGTTGTATTTGCCGCAAATGCACAAGGTCTTGCAGGAATAGAAAATGCCATGTTTAAAGGTAATAGCGAAATTAACATTACAGGTATGACGTTTCTTGAAATAGTGAAGGAAATAGAAAAGGGCACTTTGCCTGAAGTAATTGCAGAGAAATTTCATTTTGACAAACTTACAGAATATCTTAAGAACTTAGGGAATGAAGCGATTCTTCTTGGGTGTACGCATTTTCCCTATATTGAAAATGAAATTAGGAAAAGATCTGATATGGAAGTGATAAATCCTTCGCAGGAAATGTTGGAAAAAATAAAGTAGAAGTCACAAAACGAAAGGACTTATCAGAACAGCAGTCAGAATATCAGGAGTTTATAACGTCTGATATATTATTAATATGAGGAGGAAACGGTATGGGATTCAGAAAGGATTTTCTATGGGGTGGAGCTACAGCCGCTAATCAGCTGGAAGGGGCATATGATGAAGATGGAAGAGGACTTGCCAATGTGGACTTATCTCCAGTGGGAGAAGCAAGGATATCAGTAATTACAGGCGAAAGAAAAATGCTTGATTTTGAAGATGGTTACTTTTATCCTGCAAAAGGGGCGATAGACTTTTATCACAGATATAAGGAAGATATTGCACTGTTTGCAGAAATGGGCTTTAAAACCTATAGAATGTCCATCGCATGGACAAGGATATTTCCTAAAGGAGATGAAGAAACACCAAATGAAAAAGGTTTGCAGTTTTATGAAAATGTCTTTAAGGAATGCCGTAAATACGGAATAGAGCCTCTGGTAACAATAACTCACTTTGATTTTCCGATACATCTCATAAAGGAATACGGTGGCTGGAGAAACCGTAAAATAATTGATTTTTATAAGAAGTTATGTGAAGTGATATTCACAAGATATAAAGGTCTTGTAAAATACTGGCTCACATTCAATGAAATAAATATCCTTCTGCATGCTCCGTTTATGGGTGCCGGAATTGTTTTTGAAGAAGGTGAGGACAGAAAGCAGGTTTTATATACTGCAGCACATAATGAACTTGTGGCAAGTGCATGGGCTACAAAAATCGCTCACGAAATTGATCCTGAAAATAAAATAGGGTGTATGCTTGCGGCAGGAAAATTCTATCCTCTCGCTGCAAAGCCGGAAGATGTATGGACTGCGTTGGAAAAGGACAGGGAAAATTATTTTTTCATTGATGTACAGGTAAGGGGATATTATCCATCCTATGCCCTTAAATTTCTTGAAAGAAATAACCTAAAAATAGATATAACAGAAGAAGATAAAAAAATATTAAAAGAAAATACAGTAGATTTTGTAAGTTTTTCATATTATACAACACGTTGTATTTCAGCTGAAGCTGATAAGCTTGGAGAAGGAAACCTTCTGGAATCAATGAGAAATCCATATATTGAAGTGACTGACTGGGGGTGGGGACTGGATCCACTAGGTTTTAGGACTACAATAAATGAAATCTATGACAGATACCAGAAACCTCTGTTTGTTGTGGAAAATGGCCTTGGAGCAGTTGATATACCTGATGAAAATGGATATGTTGAAGATGACTACAGGATAGATTACCTGAGGGCACATATAAAGGCAATGAGGGATGCAGTTGTCCTTGATGGGGTGGATTTACTCGGATATACAACATGGGGGCCTATCGACCTTGTAAGTGCAGGAACAGGTGAAATGAAAAAACGTTACGGATTTATTTATGTGGACAGGGATAATGCTGGGAACGGAACTTTAAAAAGAAGTAAAAAGAAAAGTTTTGACTGGTATAAAAAAGTAATAGCAAGTAACGGGGAAGACCTCGAATAATCAGTATCCTTATAATCTCCTAAAATAAAGATGGCTTATGATAATAAACTGAAAGGAATTAACATAGAATGGATAAAAATAATGGGAAACTGGATAAAATACGTATATTTTCAGGTGCACAGTTAAAATATATTGCCTTTTTATCAATGCTTGTAGATCACATAAATAAAGCACTGATATACCCTTTTCTGAGTGGAGAAGGGATACTGCAGCATATAAGTGATGCATTTGATATTTTTGGAAGAATAGCATTTCCGCTTTTTGCCTTTTTCCTTGTGGAAGGTTTTTTTAAAACAGGAAACAGGAAAAAATATCTTGCTTCCCTTGTAATTTTTGGTGTTTTTTCAGAAATTCCATTTGATATGGCCTTGTCAGGTGTATTTTTTGAGCCAAATTCTAATAATATAATGTTTACTTTGGCTTTAATGCTGATAACAATATGGATTATAGATACTTTAAAAGAAAAGATGCAGAAACTTCCAAAATATATCTGGTATCTGGTTTCATTTGTAATCGTGGGAATAATCTGTATTATTTCAATGGTTGCAGGACTGGATTATGAGTATCATGCCATTATGATTGGCTATTTCTTTTATATTTTTCATGATAAACCTGTATTTGCAATATTTTCAGGATATCTTGCAATTTTTAAGGAATTCTGGTCATTGATTGGTTTTGGTCTTATACTTACATACAATGGAAAACGTGGAAAACAGAATAAACTTTTAAATTATTGTTTTTATCCAGTTCATCTTTTAATTTTGGGAATATTAAGAATGGTTTTAAAAATATAAAAAAATATTAAACTTAAAATTAAAATAAATTTTAAAAATAAATAAAAATATGATATAATATCTCATCCTCTAATGATTGGAGGTGAGAATATGATTCCAGAGGAAGAAATTCTGAAAATATTTTTACTGCTTTTATTGGAATTAATACAAATTCTAATTGAAAAGTACATGTAAAAATGAAAAAAGAGAGTGAAGACGCACTCTCTTTTTTAGTATATGACTCCATCGGAATTTACAAGATTATTATAACACATATTTAATTTTTTATCAACTTTTAATATTTAAGAAAATTAGCAAACTTAAAAAATTATGTTATAAAAAGAACAGATTATGATGGAATATTTCAATTTTTTTAGGTATAATAAGAAAAAAGATAAAGAAAGGAGAAAATATGCTTGCTGATTATCATATCCACTGCAAATATAGTGATGACTCTGAAGAAAAACCTAAAAAAATTATAAAAACTGCCATTGATAAGGGTATTAATGAAATATGCTTCACTGATCACGTAGATTATGGGATAAAACTGGATAAGGAAGTTTTCGAAAAAATGAGTGAAAATGAGAAGAGAAGTTGGAAAGAAAAAACTGGAAGAATTGATTTGAATGTAGATTATTCCAATTATTTTGAAGAAATTCAGGAATTAAAGAAAGAATATAGAGACAAAATTACAATAAAACAGGGACTGGAATTTGGAATGCAGACACACACAGTAGAAGATTTCCAGAAACTGTTTGATAGTTATAAATCCAAATTAGATTTTATCATACTTTCCTGTCATCAAATTGAAGATAAGGAATTCTGGACAAAGAAATTTCAGAAAGGAAAAATGCCTGATGAATATAATACCGAATACTATGAAGAAATCTATAAAGTAGTGAGTCAATATAGTAATTATAGTATTTTAGGACATCTCGACCATATACAGCGATACAATGAAACAATACATCCATTTGAAAAGTCCCGGGAAATTATAACAAAAATTCTTAAAAAGGTAATAGAGGATAATAAAGGTATTGAAGTAAATACATCAAGTTTTAGATATGGCTTGAAAGATCTAACTCCTGAACGGAATATATTGAAACTTTATCATGAACTGGGAGGAAAAATAATAACAATAGGTTCAGATGCTCATAAGGCAGAAGATGTAGGTACGTATATTCCTTATATTCAGGAAGAATTGAAGAAAATAGGATTTAATTATATCTGTACTTTTGAAAAGATGGAGCCTATATTTCATAAATTATAAAAAAAATAGGAGGAATAAATATGAAAATAAATCATGTGGCAATTTATGTAAACAATCTGG
Organism: uncultured Leptotrichia sp.; assembly: GCA_937925095.1. Lineage (GTDB taxonomy): Bacteria > Fusobacteriota > Fusobacteriia > Fusobacteriales > Leptotrichiaceae > Leptotrichia_A. The sequence continues at coordinate 6,683 of CALEXX010000001.1, read as the reverse complement.
AAAAAACGAAGGAATTTTATGTGAAATATTTCCAGGCAAAGGCAAATGAGAAATATCATAATAAAAAAACAGGATTACAGACATATTTCTTAAGTTTTCCAGAAAGTGACACAAGGCTGGAAATAATGACACGTCCTGATCTTTCAGCAAGAGAAGACAGGGCAATGAATGAAGGTTTCATTCATCTGGCTTTTAGCATTGGAAGTAAAGAAAAAGTAGATGAACTGACAGAGGGACTTGTAAAAGATGGATTTAGATGTTTGAGCGGTCCTAGAACAACAGGTGATGGTTATTATGAAAGTGTTATAGAAGACTGTGAAGGAAATTTAATTGAAATAACAGAATAGGAAGTAATATTGATAATAAAAAACTGGAGTAGCCCATTTTTGAATACTCCAGTTTTAAATTAATTCTTTATCTGCAAATTGTATTATTAAATACAAATATTATGCAAAAGAGTCTGCAATTTCCTGCAAATTATCCTTTCCTGCCAGATAGCCCTTTATAATTTCCTGGCATGCAAGGTATCTCTGTTCATAATCGGATGATTTTACAATGATATAAGGTATATTGTACTCTTTATAAAGTTCTTTAAGTAGTTTCTGGAATTTTTCCCGACGGTCTGTTTCTCCTATTGAACGAAGTCCGTCATTTACCCATTTTACATTGTTTTCAAGAAGTATTGTCAAATCAAATTTATAATTACGGACAAATTCCCTTATGATAGGGTTATCCCTTTTTTCATAAGTAAGGCAGAATGCCAGTGTAGTTATATAATCCGTATCTATTAATGCAAATTTATTGGCATTTCTTGCGGCATACAGCACATTTGACTGATGTCCGAATACGATTTTTTCATAATCGGAATACTGGAGGGAATCTTCATCGCCACCAAGTTTTTCAAAAACATATTCACGTCCATATTCCCATGCAGAAGAAGTGTTGAAAACATTTGCCAGTTTATCTATCATTATACTTTTTCCACTACTTTCCCCACCACAGATTGTAATAATCGGAATCAGGTGTTCCCTTACTTCACGGGGAAGATATTCCCAGTATTTACTTGGATTTTCCCTGATTTCCCATGAATTTACAGGGTATTCAAGATATTCCGGATCGATGGACTTTGTCTTGGAACCAAAAAATTTTAAATTGTATTTTTCATCATTTTTTCTGTTACTTATAAACAAAACATCATTTTCCCAGTCTAAATCCGGTTCCCTTTTTTCCATTTCTTCTTTAAGAAGGGCTGACCATTTTTCCCATCCTTCAGGAAATGGTGGGCAGCTGCTTTCGTCAAATAGGAAAGATGAAATATTATTCTGATTTTTAAAAGTCTGCTTTACAAACCTCAATCTGTCCTTTGCGGTAATTTCCTTTATAAAACGTGAGTTGGATATCATTTCTGTGTCCCCTTCATCTGAATAGGAAACTACAACATAAACTTTGTCAACTAATCCGCTTGCTCTCTGTATTAAATTAACATGACCTATATGTAAAGGTATAAATCTCCCTACAACAATTCCAATCTTCATGTGTATTCACATCCTTTGTATTGTAATGATTAAATTTATTTTTATCTTAACTTCTGAGTTTCTATTTTGAAGCGGTTTTTTTACACATATCAATAAAAAATTTATGAACCTGCAAATCATCATTTAGTTCAGGATGGTATGAAGTGACAAGAATGTTGTTTTCCCTTGCCGCAACTATATTTCCGTCAACTGTCGAGAGAACTTCTACATTTTCTCCTGTTCCTGTAATATAAGGTGCACGGATAAATGTCATTGGAACTTTTCCTACATGTTTAAATTCATTTTCAGTGAAAAAACTTCCAAGCTGGCGTCCATAGGCATTTCTTTTTACTTTTATGTCCATAAGACCAAGATGTACACGGTCATCGTTTTCAATTTTTTTTGCCAGAAGAATAAGTCCAGCACATGTTCCAAAGGTTGGCAGTCCGTCTGAAATAATTTTTCTGATGTCCTCAAATAAATCAAGGTCGTGGAGGAGCTTTCCTATTGCTGTACTTTCTCCACCTGGAATAATAAGCCCATCAATGCTGTTATTTGAGATGGCATCAGTCAAATCAGATTTTTTTCTGATTTCAAATGTTTCTACACCAATTTTTTCAAGTATTTTTTCATGCTCAATAAAGGCTCCTTGCAGAGCTAGAACTCCTATTCTCATTATTTACCTCTTTCAGCCATTAATAACTGAATTTCACTTTCATTAATTCCAACCATTGCTTCCCCTAAATCTTCGGAAATTTCAGCCAATATTTTTGGATCATTGTAATTTGTAACAGCTTTTACTATTGCCTGGGCTCTTTTTACAGGATCTCCTGATTTGAAAATTCCTGATCCAACAAAGACACCTTCAGCACCAAGCTGCATCATAAGAGCGGCATCAGCAGGAGTGGCAACTCCACCTGCAGCAAAGTTTACAACTGGTAGTTTTCCATTTTCATGAACAAATTTTACTAAATCAAATGGAACTTGTAATTCTTTTGCTGTGAAGTAAAGTTCATCTTCCCTCATATTCTGAATTCTTCTTATTTCCTGATTCATCATTCTCATATGTCTTACAGCCTGTACAATATCTCCAGTTCCAGGTTCACCTTTTGTTCTTATCATTGAAGCTCCTTCAGCAATTCTTCTAAGAGCCTCTCCTAAATCTTTGGCACCGCAGACAAAAGGTACCTTGAATTTTTTCTTGTCTACATGAAATTTGTCATCAGCAGGTGACAGAACTTCGCTTTCATCTATATAATCAATTTCTATTGCTTCTAAAATCTGTGCTTCCACAAAATGTCCTATTCTGACTTTTGCCATTACTGGAATTGAAACAACTTCCTGAATGCTTTTAATCATTTTAGGGTCGCTCATTCTTGAAACTCCACCTACGGCTCTTATATCAGCAGGAATTCTTTCAAGTGCCATAACAGCGGCGGCACCTGCAGCTTCTGCTATTCTTGCCTGCTCAGGAGTGGAAACATCCATTATTACTCCTCCTTTAAGCATTTGTGCCAGGTTTTTGTTTAATTCGTATCTTTCCATAAATTACCCTTCCTTTCATTTTTTAGTTTTGTATTTACTACAATTATAGTCCTAATTTCGAGTTTTTTCAAATATAAATTTTGAATATCGAATTATATAATTTATATTATTATTTTATATATCAGTATATAACTACATTTTAGAGGATATTCTGATTTTATAGAGTTTCCCAAATGGAAAAATCAAAGAAAATGTGCTATAATATTATAGGTAAATTATAATAGAAATCAAATACTAGGAGGAGATTTTTTTATGAAAAAGGGATTATTAGTATTATTTATGGCTTCTATGCTGGTTTTTGCTGAAAATCAGAATGTTGCTAAAAAACATGACAAAACTGCAAAATTAGAAAAGGATTCTTACTGCACTGTACCAAAAAGTCATAGCGATTTTAAAAAAATAAATACAAAGGATTACAGAGTTGACGTAGAATTTGAAAAATGTATATTTGACTCAGAAACTTATGAAAATGTAAAAGTTGGAGTTCTAATTCAGGATGTTGAAAAAACTGAAAAATATCTGGGAAAATATAAATACATGCACTTAAAAGCAGGAAAAAATCTAGTTTACAATTCATCAGATAACAGCTACTATTATAACGGTTCATGGGCTTTCAATAACGACAAAGCATATCCTACAGTATTTGACGGAAAATAAAATTAGATATGGGAAAAAAACTGTCTCAAAATAGTAAAACATAAATATAATACAAAACTATAGTTTTCACATTTATTTTTAAGTTTTCTTTTTGAGACGGTTTTTTTATTGTATATTGATTTTAAGGAAAGGTAATGATAAAATTATTTTATAGAATCAAATTGTATAAAAAATCAGGAAAATAATTATTATAGAACAGTGATAAGGAGAAAATAAATGGGAATAAAAGGAAATAATGAAAATGAAAAAATAAGAAAAAGTGTAGATGAATTTTATAGAAAAATTTCAAAGGATGAATACAGGACAGAAGTTTCGCCTGAAAAAGTTAGTGAATCCCTTGGATATAGTAAGGAATTGATGGCTCAGCTGCCAAAAGGGGTGGATCTTGGACTTTCGTGTGGAAATCCTCTTGAAAACTTTGAACTGGGAAATGGAGAAACCCTTGTAGATTTAGGAAGTGGGACAGGAAAGGATATATTTCTTACAAGAATGAAATATCCTGATTCAGGAACTCTTTATGGAATGGACAGAGTAGCAGAAATGATAGCAAAGGCTGAAAAAACAAGGGATATGAAGAAGTTTAAAAATATTGAATTTAGGCAAGGGACACTTACGGCAATGCCTTTTGATTCAGAAAGTATGGACAAGGCGATAAGTAACTGCGTGATAAACCTTGAGCCGGAAAAGCAGGATGTATACAACGAACTTTATAGAATATTGAAAAAAGGAGGGAAGTTCTATATTTCAGATATTATGCTTAAAAAGGAACTTCCAGAAGAATGGAGAAAATCTGAGAAAATGCATAACACATGAGTTGGAGGAGCACTTCTGGAAGAAGAATTAGAAAAAATAATAGAAAAGGCAGGATTTAAAAATATACTCATTATAAAAGATGAAGTTACGGATGCCTATGCTGAAAAATGGGGATATGGATTAAAAATAAAGGAATATATTCAAAGAGGAATGATTATGGGTGAAAAATAATCTGATGACATGAAATGGAAGGAATTATGAAATATGAAAAAGAATGAAATGGTGATTTGTGGAAAGAAATGTATACTATACTTAAATGAAAATGCAGAATATATATTGATACAGCCTGTAGATGAAAACGATATCAGTGTGCTGGATAATGAAGTTAAGCACATAGAAGAAAATACAGACAGAAATTTTAGCCTTGTGGCATTTAAGATAGAAGACTGGAACAGCGAACTTACTCCATGGGAAATGCCTCTTCTCCGAGGAAAAGGAAATTTTGGAGATGGTGCTGTGGGAACATTGGAATTTATAAAAAATGAACTGATACCAGCTTTGTCAGAATATACAAATACTGAAAATAAAGAGATAAAGTACATTTTAGGAGGTTATTCACTAGCGGGACTGTTTTCATTGTGGAGCGGATATCAGACAGATATTTTTGAAGGAATAGCAGCGGTTTCTCCATCAGTCTGGTATAAAAAGTGGATAGAATATGTGGAAGCAGAAAAACCTTTATCAGAAAAAATTTATCTGAGCCTCGGAGATACAGAAGAAAAAACGAAACATCAGATTTTATCTAAAATAGGAGAAAATATAAGAAAACAGCATGAAATTCTTGAAAAATCAGAAAATGTGAAGACAGTTCTTGAATGGAATGAAGGAAATCACTTTAAAAATCCTGATATAAGAACTGCAAAAGGATTTTTATGGGTGATGAATAAATAGGGGATTTGAGGTAATAATTTATGAAAAAAATTTTAATAATAATATCACTTTTATTACTAATTTATTATTGTTTTAATAGGGGGGAGATAATTAAAGAAAATCATTATGAAATTTCAATGCGTCGTTTAAATTATGGAGATAATGATGAAATTTCTAATATTGAAGATATAAATTTTGACAATGATAATATAATTATTAAATTAAAAAGTTTGCAGAATAATTTATATTTGAAACTGTCATAAAAGACAAGGCTAATAATAAAATATATAATTTAAAACGTGAAATAGATATACTGTTTGTAGAGCAAGGAAAAACCAGAAGATGGACTTTTGACCATTAATATTATTTTTTAGAATATATTTGATAAGTCATATTGATAGAAGTGTATAAGTAAGAAATATTATAAAAAATAGATCTGATCTTATGCGAGAATTTAACCAAAATTTATTTAGAAAAAAAGAGAAATGAATAGAAGAATATGGCATGATGTGGAGATAAAAAAATGAGAAGTCAAAAGATTGAATTATAAATAAAAATTATTTTTTTTAAAATTAAAAGGAATTGTCACAGGGCATTTAAATGACTTTATTTTAAATCTCAGGTTGTGGTATACTTAATATATTGAAATTTATAAAAAAATAAAAGAGGGAGTGAATTTTATGAGAAAGAAAGCTGTTCCTGTGGGGATTGAAGATTTTGAAAGAATAATAAATGAAGATTATTATTATGTAGATAAAACGTTATTAATAGAGAAATTATTAATAAATAGGGCTCCTGTAACACTTTTTACAAGACCTCGACGATTTGGAAAAACATTGAATATGTCAATGATTAAATACTTTTTTGATGTAAAAAATAAAGAAGAAAATAAAAAGCTCTTTGAAAATTTGAAAATATCTAATAGTGAATATATGAGTGAACAGGGAAAATATCCTGTTATTTTCATTTCGTTGAAGGATTTGAAAGGAAACAGTTGGGAAGAATGTTTAAAGAGATTGAAGTTATTTATTTTTGATTTATATGTTGAATTTGAATATATTAGAGAAAAAATGAATGAATGGGATAAAAGAAAATTTGAAAAAGTGCTTTATGAACAAGAAGATGCAGACTACATAATGTCTTTAAAATTTTTGGCAGATAGTCTTTATAAGTATTACGGAGAAAAAGCCATAATTTTAATTGATGAATATGATGCTCCAATAATAAACGCTTTTGATAAAGGATACTACAATGAAGCAATAAACTTTTTTCAAACATTTTACA